>NZ_BAAGPH010000007.1:0-16874 GCF_054784355.1 Alkalibacterium psychrotolerans
CCTCCTGGAGTACGTGTCTTAGTCGACAACCTAATTGTACCATATGGGGGGGTTCCTTTTTTCTATGTTTTAAAAAAGTTGATTTATCAGGTGTTAAACACGACAAATAATTATGAAATTGGCTCAACTAGTTACGTAAGGAGAAATGTCTCTTTAATTAAATACATAGTATAGAAAGAAAGTAGTATAGCAGTTGACTATGCACTGAGAAAGGATACTCATCTTGAAATACAACTATCTGATGAAACAGACAATCGATAATGCATATGAACATTATATGTTAATAGATAATTATTTTTTCAACTATGATAATAAAACACTACTCGCTAAGGCGACGAATAGTGAGACGACCGTCATCGTTTACGGGAAAATCATAGATAGTAGGAATCCAGAATTAACCGGACAGGATATAGCGGCGGAACTATTGAAAGTAAAGAATGGTAGCGATATGATTGAACAAACTGAGTATATGGCAGGACGATATATTATTATCTTTAAAAATACAAGTGAACTTATAATGCTTCCAGACGCCACCTGTTCGGTGCCAAGCTATTACTCTTTCTTAGACAACGAAACTATAATAGCTTCAGAACAGAAAACTATTGCTAAGGTTCTAAAACTACCTTTGTCCGATAGAGCTATTGAAATCAAAAATAATGCAGAAGAGCAGCAGCCGCTACCTTATGATACAACGATGTTTGATGGTATAAGTGTACTCATTCCTAATCATTATTTAGATATTAAGAATCAGAATGTTATACGTTTTTTCCCGGTGAAAAAACTGAAAACTAGAGATATGAATGATGTGATTGAAGAAACGATTCTTTTGACTCAGAACGTTGTAGATAATTATATGTCAGATACTAATCTTATTATTCCGTTGACAGCTGGAAAAGACAGTCGACTAATTCTTGCGTTCTTTAAGCGATATCGGGACAGGATTCAACTGTACACCTTTAATCATAAACCAGATCAAGATGAACCGGATGACATAAAGATACCAAGACAATTAACGAATAAATTAGGTTTATCCTATGAAGTTCTACCCAGAGCACAGATGAAAAAAGAGTCATATGAGTCTTTCGTATCATGTTTTTCGGGTATGCAGAATCGTCGTATTCTTGAAAATGCACTAACGCTCCAACAATCAGAACTGGTATCCAATCAATTCGTTACTGGAGACATTATTCCCATTGTAAAAAGTAATTTTGGAAAAAAGCTCCCTGAAAAATTGGCAACTGTAAATTATCTCGTCACTAAAACTCACAATTATTCAAGTGAGAATAAAAAAATTGTTCGGCAGTGGTTGAAAGATGTAAAAATGCAGGCCCATGAAAACGATGTATCATTATACGATCTCTTTTTTTGGGAAAGTCGTCTTGGACGCTGGTTGCCTAACAATATGAGTAACTATGATAGTATGAGCGATCCAGTACTAATATTTAATAACCGCCGGCTAATTGAAAGTTGGCTATCCATCCCCAGAAAACAGCGTGTGGAAATCGATTTTCACGAAGAGATAATCCGTCGGCTATGGCCAGAATTGCTGGATACCCCCCTAACATCAGGAACCGGGGCAATTAATGAAATGACTAAGAATTCATACGTCTATTATGGGGCAACATTTTTTAAATATTATCTAAAGAAATTTAAAGATAAAATTTTATAAAACAAAAGTTAATTACATGAAAAAAAGCTTTTTGATAAAGACGAACTATAAGTGTTTTATAAGGAGTTGTAATATGAGTGAAAAAAGGTTAGTATCGATTATCATGCCGATATATAATGCAGAAGAATACCTGAGAGAAAACTTGGAGGCGATTGTCAAGCAAACCTACTCTAATCTTGAAGTACTACTAGTGGACGATGGATCAACTGATCAGTCTGCTGAAGTCGCCCGAGAGTTTTGTGATAAAGATGAACGCTTTAGGTATTTCCAACAAAGAAATCAAGGGGCTCCAGTAGCAAGAAATTATGGTTTTAAAGAATCACGCGGCTATTATGCTATATTTGTAGATTCCGATGATGTCCTAGAAAAGGATGCCATTGAACTTTTGTATCTGGTGGCTGAAAAACAGAAGGCGGACTTAGTTATTGGTCAATATAACACAATTGATGAAGAAGGTGTGCCACTAGAATCAAAAAAAATGCAGTATTCAAAAGACGAGATTTATAATGTTAAAGAAAATCTGGATAGATTGTTCCTACTATCTCCCATGCCTGGAAACAAATTATATAATGCAGAGTTGCTCAGAAAGCATGAGCTATTGTTCAGCAACCTGAAACGGGCTCAAGATTTAAATTTTTATTTGAAATTTCTTCTATATGCTAATATAGTTTGTACTCTTTCAGATACAGTTTATCAGTACCGTATAAGACTCAATAGCATTAGCCATACAGTCTCACCTATTATTCTAGAAACAATAACAAGCATTGAAGATGTTGAAAAGTTCTATCGAGAAATCGGTCGTTACGATGACCGCTTGTTCAACACATTGAAATTTAAATATTACTCCGATCAACTCGCTAAAATTCCACAAATTGCAGACAGAAAAGAACGTGAGCAAACTTATAATCGTCTGGCTGATGAATTGAAAGCAATTAAAAGAAATTCTGTTCTTGAGCGTTATCAATCAAAGAAATACACTGTAGTTAAAACTAAGCTAATGTTTCCTTATTTATTTAAAAGCGAGTTATACAGATGGATTCAGACAGCTAAATTGAATAGAAGGGATCGGATTAATCGCCGTTCTCAGGGTTAAGTAAGGTGGATAAAATGAAAATAGTCTATATAGCGAATTTAAACCTGCATGTTAAAGGTGGGTTATTTAAAGCGACGTTCGAGAGAATAAGCAGGATCAGTGAACAGGTAGATGAAATGGTTGTTATCAATAACAATTTTTACGACAGTGCCATTATCAATTTGATGAAAAAAGTCCTGAAAAGAAAAGATACCCGTTATAGAAAACAGAATGTAAGTAGTTATAAAAATATAGACATTAATAATATTAATTTCAAGCGCACAATTCTTTTCTATTTTAAGCGAATTTTCAAACTGAGAAGTACTGAAAATGGTATAATTAGACACTACCTTAAGTATTACAAAAGCGATTTGGAGACTGCAGATATCATTCATGCTCATTTCGGTTGGGTGAATGGTTATATCGCCTATCAACTGAGTAGGGAACTTAATAAGCCATACTTCATTACTCTTCATGGAAGTGATATCAATAAAGTATGGAAACATAACCGATCCCGATTAGTAGAAGCGATGGAGAATGCAGAAACCTGTTTCTTTGTGAGTGGTAAACTGCTTGAAGAGGCGCAAAATCTAGGCTATTCAGGAAAGAATGCTCTAATCACTTATAACGGTGTAGATACCACATTTTTTTCTCAAGAGAATTTAGAACGTCATAACCGTGTAGGATTTATTGGAACATTAAAAGAAGTAAAAGGTGCAGACTTACTGCCGGATATTTTTAATAAAATTCAAGAATATAATGGCAATACGGATTTCACAATCATTGGAGATGGCCCTTTAAAAAATGAGCTCATACAACGTTTTAATAAATTGAATCTTAGTGTAGAAATGCCAGGTCTCGTTGATTATGATGATATCCCAGAATATTTGAAGACCATAGATGTTCTTGTGATTCCAAGTAGGAACGAAGGGTTGGGAATGATTGCTCTAGAAGCCAATGCTATGGGGATACCTGCCGTCGGTTCAGCTGTAGGCGGAGTTCCTGAAGCAATTGGTTTTGAAGAAAATCTCATCTTATTTGATGAGAAATTACCTGAAAAAATGGCTAAAAGATGTACTGTATTAATGAAAACTGAACCAACTTCTGATAAGTACAGAATTCGTGTCATTGAGAATTTTGACTGGGACACTATTGTATCTAAGGAAATAACGGAATACAATAATGCTTTAAAAACACTTGATTAAATTATTTCTTTAATAGTAGTGCTAGATTCTTAAGCAAATAAATAGCATTGACTTAAGTATTAAGGGTAATAGACAGGCATGTATACTTTTCATGCTAGACTATTATCCTTTTTCCAATTTCGGAAAGGCAACCTGTAATATAGTATTTTGAAGTGAATACGAGAAATAGTTCTATTATGATTCTCATTTGTCAAATAATTGTGTTATTTAGGTATAATCATACAAATAAATTAATAATTTCTCTTTAAAATTATATCTTTATGATATAATTGCAGAAGTAATTTGAAAATTACAATATAATACCTTCGAAAGGCGGAGTTATAGTGAAGGAAATCGTAAAAACACGGTCTAGGTTTAAGAACCTTATATATAGCAGTGCCGTTTTAGCAGCTCTTTCACCTTCAGTGGAAGCTCAGGCTCAAGAATCTGGGCCTGTAGATACCAGCGTTTCTATAGACATATTAGAAACAGACAGTCATGGAACCTTATTTAAAGAATTACTTGAAAGCAGTACAGAATTAGTAAACCAAGATGTATCTCTATTACATCTCATGGTGACAACAAGAGAATTGCACTTAGAAGAAAACTTTGAACTAGCTTCTAAGCTGTACAGCTATTTGTCAAATTATCCCGAATTTGATGAAGTGATTTTAGAGCAGATACATATTAATGAAGCCCTCGCAGTTGATTTTACTGAACCAGTCGAATGGACACTTACAGATAATCAGAAAACAAAATATGAAACAATTATTGTGCTTAGAAAAAATCAAATTAATTATTTACTTAATGACGCAGTGGATAAAGAGGCTGAGAATGACCTACATGAAGAAAATGTAAAGTCAACAAATGAAGCTTCCGAAGACAATGATGAGATGAGTATTGTTGAAACAGAAGAACAAGCTGTTCAGATTACAAATGATGCTGATGAAACGGCAGATATAAATAAAGCTGAAACAGATGAAAATGAAGAGACGTTGAACGATTCACAGGAACCAGAGTTTACCGAGATGACAAATATACAAGTAAGTGAAGAGAACAACGTCGAAGAAGATGTAAATTTTCTTACAACATCGAACTCCAACGAAGCAGATAAACTCTACGAGAAATCAATTCAATCGGAATCTGTAACAACTTCTTGGTATACAGCACTAGAAGGCTATAACTTGTATCCCGATGATGCCCGCTTTAAAGATGCCATCGAACGCGCAGGCGTACGCAGTCTGAACTATGCGGACCGCCTGGAAGAGAGAGGCGACCTGCAAAGTGCGCTGGCGTATTTCAACCGGACCCTGTCCAGCCCGTGGTTGTCCGACACGCTGACGGCACGTGCTCAGACATCCAAAGAACGCGTCGAAGAACGCATAGCGACAAATGATGAAGCACGCAAACAAACCTTGTATAATGAATCCGTGCAGTCGGGATCGGTGACCACAGCCTGGAATAAAGCACTAGAAGGCTATAACTTGTATCCCGATGATGCCCGCTTTAAAGATGCCATCGAACGCGCAGGCGTACGCAGTCTGAACTATGCGGACCGCCTGGAAGAGAGAGGCGACCTGCAAAGTGCGCTGGCGTATTTCAACCGGACCCTGTCCAGCCCGTGGTTGTCCGACACGCTGACGGCACGTGCTCAGACATCAATAGCTTCTGTAAGGAAAGCTATTGAAGAAAAAGATAAGGAAAATTTGTACAATACATCAATAAACTCTCCGTATGTAACAGAATCTTGGAATAAAGCGATGGAAGGCTACTCGAAATATCCTAACGACAGTAGATTCCAGGATGCCATCAGAAGGGCAGCTGTCCGTAACTTAAACTATGCTGATTCCCTTAAGTCTTCAGGTAGAGCGCAAAGTTCTATCCAGTACTATGATAGAATACTGAATAGTCCATGGATTCCAAACGATCTATACACTAGAGCGTATAATACAAAAGAAGAAATAATGAAATATCTCGATTCTGATTATGTCTATCAGGAAATACTCAAAGAGAAAAATCAAATTATTGCTTGGGAAATGGCAACTAAAGCATTCGTCGATCATCCGCAAGATAATCGTATCTCAGATTATATCATTAAGCAGGCAGAAGTCATCCTTTCTGATGCCATATCGCTTCATAAGGATTATCAATATGATCGTGCGATTCAACGTTATGACCTTTTAATCAACGGTCCTACTGATATATATGATAATGAAGAAGTAGCCCAAAAGTACAAGATTTTGGCAATGAATAAGCTAATTCCCAATCATGCAACATATCAAAATTCATATTATCATGCGTCACTTGATGAAGCACTCGATGAACAAATGAGGCGAGCGCCTCAAACGCAATCCGGTGGAAGATGGGTCAATGCTACTCGAGCACAGACGGAATATTACCTTAATCCGGAAAACTTCCTGAAAAGTATTGATACATCCACTGAATTTTCAAAAATAACTGGAAAAGTTACTGCGAGTGCATTAAATGTTCGAAGCGGAAGTGGGACGAGTCACAGTGCTATTGACATGATATACAATGGTAAAGAAGTTACTATTATAAATGAAGCAAATGGGTGGTATGAGATTATTTATACCGTCTCTGGTGAAAATCGAAAAGGCTGGGTTTCTGGAGCATTTGTTGAAAAAGATACTAAAGAAAGTGTCAGACACGATTTCAATGACGCATATACTCCTGTAGGGAGGATAACCGCAGCGACTTTAAATGTGAGACAAGGACCTGGTACAGTTCATAGTATCATCACCACTGTTAATAGCGGACAAAGATACACGATTCTTAAGGTAGAAAATGGGTGGTATCAAATTGACTTAGGTAACGGCCAGTATGGTTGGGTATCGGGTGATTTCGTTACTGTTTCCAATACTTTAGATAAAAATCTACTACAGTTTCTTAAGCTATCTGGATCCTCTGGCATAGATGAAGCTAGACTGAATCAGGAAATAGGTAACAGTGGCGTGTTAACCGGAAAAGGGCATGTCTTCCTTGAAGCTAGCCAACGCTATAATATAAATGAAATTTACTTGCTTGCTCATGCAAAGTTGGAGACAGGCAACGGTTCATCAGCTTTGGCTAAAGGAATACTTGTTTCTGAAGTGGATGGAAAACCTGTAACGCCTAAAGTGGTTTATAACATGTATGGCATTGCTGCATTTGACAATTCCCCACTTAAATCTGGTTCTGAGTATGCCTATAAGATGGGTTGGGATACAGTTGATAAAGCAATTTTGGGAGGTGCAGAATGGATTTCTAATCAGTATGTAAACCATCCTACACATAAGCAAGATACATTGTATAAAATGAGATGGAATCCTCTTAATCCTGGTGTTCATCAGTATGCAACGGACATTGGATGGGCGTACAAACAGACACATACATTAAATACACTGGTAGAAATATCACAGAGATATAATCTGCATCTGAACTTTGATATACCTGTATACAATCAGAAGTAATGCGAGATTAATGTCTAAAAGCTACACCGTGTAGTAAAAAGTTGTTAAAGCAGTTAACTCTAGTCTTAAATATGAATATTGAGTAGTTCAATTCTATAAAATACCGTCAAAACAAGAATCTTCCACCTTGTATTTGACGGTATTTTTTGTTTTTGACTAGATTTGTGTATATTTATGTTCAAATCAGATCTATTTGAACATAAATAGTTTTTTTAACTATTGAGTTGTTAGTAATAACTGGTAAAATATAATAGAGTCAATTTTAGAAAGTAGGAAGAAAATGAAAAATCAATCAAGAAGTAGCAGAAATAAGCATCAAAAAAAATCCACAGGTAAAATTGTATTCGGGATAGCGTTTCTTCTGCTAAACATCATCATGCTGGTCGTTGGTTTCTTTGTCTGGCAGGCTTACAGGGATGTCCGCTCGACCACAGACGAAATGTATGAAGAGGCAGAAGCTCAGGAACAGCACGCGAGTCGGGAAGAAAAGCCACTGGAAGTAGATAGTGGTGAGGATCCATTTTCTGTATTGATCCTTGGCGTAGATACGGAAGAGGTAGACAGCATGGTAGGGCGCTCAGACACGATGATGTTAATGACAGTAAATCCGAATGAAGAACGATCCAGTATCGTGAGTATTCCGCGTGATACCTACACTGAAATCATTGGTCGTGGTCATCAGGACAAAATTAATCATGCTCACGCATTCGGTGGAGCAAGCATGGCGGTTAATACGGTACAGAACTTGTTCGATGTTCCTGTTGATTATTATGTCTCGGTCAATATGGAAAGCATGCAGCAAATTATTGATGCCATCGGTGGAATAACGATTACACCACCACTAACCTTTACTCAAGATGAGTACACCTTTACTGAAGGACAGCCGACGACGATGAATGGTTCACAGGCATTAGCCTACTCACGTATGCGTTACAATGATCCAGACGGAGACTACGGTAGACAGTTCCGTCAGAGACAGGTAATTGAAAGTACAATGAGAAGCTTGGCCTCTCTTGACTCCATCAGGAATTACAGCACAATTCTTGGGGCTATGAGTGAAAATATGCGCACTAATATGTCTTTTGATGATATGGTGGACATGTTCAATAACTACCGCTCCTCAGCGAATGAAGTTGAACAGCTTCAATTGTCTGGTCAAGGAACCTATATAGATGGTATTTATTATGACCTCATACCGGATGAAGAAATCGAAAGAGTCAGATCTCACTTAATGTCTGAATTGGAATTGAATTAAACTATAAGTTGCCCTGTTGTGATGATAGTCACTTCAGGGTATTATAGTATATGAGACTAAACAAAGAGAGGAATAGATAAAAATGAATATTACAGTAGTCGGGTTAGGATACGTTGGCTTGTCTAACGCCATTCTTTTAGCTCAAAATAACTCAGTCAAAGCACTGGAAGTTATTGAAGAAAAAGTCGAAATGATTAACAACAAAAAATCTCCCATCGTTGACAAAGAAATTTCAGAATACTTAGAGACTAAAGAATTAGACTTAGCCGCAACGATTGATAAGGAAGAGGCCTATGGACACAACCCAGAGTATGTTGTAATTGCCGCCCCAACTAATTATGATGACAAAACAAATTACTTTGACACATCAGCTTTAGAATCCGTCATTGAGGACGTCATCAAGTATGCTCCAAATGCAACGATGATTATCAAGTCTACCGTTCCTGTAGGTTATACAATGGATGCTAGAGAACGCTTTAATACAGAGAACTTGATCTTTTCGCCGGAGTTTTTAAGAGAAGGCAACGCTTTATATGATAATTTATATCCAAGCCGTATAATTATGGGTGAAAACTCAGAGCGCGCTCAAAAATTTGCGGACTTATTGGTAGAAGGAGCACTAAAGGACAATATTGATGTTCTATTAATGGATTCGACGGAGGCGGAAGCCGTGAAGCTGTTTGCGAATACGTATCTGGCTCTTCGAGTTGCTTATTTCAATGAACTCGATACCTATGCAGAAGTACACGGCTTGGACACTCAGTCCATTATTGATGGGGTATCTTTGGATCCACGAATTGGCGATCACTATAATAACCCATCATTTGGTTACGGTGGCTACTGCTTGCCGAAAGATACTAAACAGCTTCTTGCAAACTATGACAAAGTACCAAACAACATAATCGGAGCAATTGTAGATGCAAACCGTACTCGTAAGGACTTTGTTGCAGAACAAGTTATTGCCAAGCAACCGAAAAAAGTCGGCATTTACCGTTTAGTTATGAAATCAGGATCGGATAATTTCCGTCAAAGTGCCATTCAAGGTATCATGAAACGTATAAAAGCTAAAGGCATTGAAGTAGTTGTTTACGAACCGGTACTCAAAGAAGATAATTTCTATAATTCCAAAGTAAATAATGACCTGGAATCCTTCAAAGAAGAAGTTGATGTGATTATCGCTAACCGACTGACCGAGGATATTATTGACGTAAAAGACAAAGTATATACCCGAGATTTATATAATAATAATTAGTAGTTAAATAAGCCGAACTGGTATAAGTTACTACCAGTTCGGCTTTTCTTAGCTCATTTCACCTGAAAACGTTTACTTACAAAAAGTGTGTCGAAAGTTTGAATAAAAAACAATAGTTATTTATGAACGGTTGATGATTTACATTCAAAGATGTTATTTTATATGCTATTCTTATTAAAGCTTAATAAAAATAAATAAAATAGTACAGCTTTATATTTGATGCGGAGGATATTATGGAAGAAGAAATCAGTTTAGTAGAATTGTTTGATATATTGAAGAAAAGATTAGGTTTAATTATTAGCGCCACCTTAACGGGACTGCTTTTAGTCTCCTTTTATACGTTCTTTATGGTAACCCCTGAGTACAGCTCGACCACACAGTTGCTGGTTAACCGAGCAGAGGGTGCGGACACGATTCAACAGTCAGACATCAACACAAATATTCAATTAATTAATACATATAAAGACATTATTACGGGGCCAGTCATTCTGGATGAAGTAAGAGATGAACTGAATATGACGACCTCCCATGCAGGCCTGTCCAATCGCTTGAGCATTTCAAGTGAAAATAACTCACAAGTATTCTCTATTCGCGTAACGGATACAAATCCTTACAATGCCGCTTTAATTGCCAATACTACAGCGGACGTGTTTCAGGAAAGTTTACCGGACATTATGAACGTGGATAACGTCACAGTAATTTCTGTGGCTGAGGCGAATACAAGTCCGATTTCACCGAACCATACGCTGAATATGGCGATTGGAGTGGTCTTAGGAGCGATGATTGGTGTTGGAATTGCCTTCCTGATAGAGTTCTTGGATAACACGGTCAAAGACGAGCGCTTCATCGTGGAAGAACTGGGATGGACCAACTTAGGATCCGTATCCAAGTTGGATGCCAATGAACTAAAAATTGACAAACGTCAGATTCAGCCGGAGCGCCTATCAGAATCACGTACCGCCCGAGCAAGAGTATAAGGAGACGATAGTATGGCTAAAAAAGAAAAGAAAAAGCAGAAACAGATGACTGAACATGCGGGACTTGTTGTTATAGGGCATCCCCGTTCGCATGTCTCTGAACAGTTCCGAACGATTCGCACAAACATTCAATTTTCCATGGTCGATGAAACGATTCGCTCAGTGGTAGTGACGTCAGCGGATGCGAATGCTGGAAAATCAACGATTGCAGCAAACTTAGCTGCGACTTTTGCTTCAGACGAAAAACGAGTTCTTCTGGTGGATGCGGATTTAAGAAAGCCCACCTTACATAAACTCTTTTCTTTGAAAAACACTGAAGGGTTAACTACTCTCCTGACTGACAAGACAGGCAAAGTAGAAGATGCGGTTATCCGGACACCTAAAGAGGGACTTTATACCATTACGAGTGGTCCGATACCACCGAACCCGGCAGAACTGTTGAGTTCCAACCGGATGAAAGAAATCGAACAGGCGATGCTCGAGTTATTCGACTTAGTCGTATTCGACATGCCACCAATCTTATCCGTGACAGATGCACAGATTATGGCTTCACGCATGGACGGTACACTCTTTGTTATTCCTAAAGGTGAAGTCAACAAGGACGAAGTCTTGAAGTCGAAAGACCTGCTTGAGAAAGTACAGGCGAATGTCATTGGTGCAGTCCTCAACAAAGTAGATAAAAACGATCAGAATTATTACTACTACGGTAGTGAATAAGTAAAGGGTGAAGACGATGATTGACTTGCATTGCCATATTCTTCCTGGAGTAGATGACGGAGCAAAATCAATGGACGAGTCTATAGAGATGGCTGAATTGGCTGTCAAAGAAGGCATTACGCACATCTTGGCCACACCGCATCATCAAAAGCGCGATTGGATGAATGAAAAGCATGACGTTATAAAAAATGTTCAGGCCTTGCAGTCTGAACTGGATGCTAGGGAAATCGAATTAACTCTTTTTCCAGGACAGGAAGTGACCATGTATGGGGAGCTACTGGAGGATATTAAAGAAGACAAGATACTATTCATTGACGAGCATCAGCAGTATGTCCTGATTGAATGGCCATCACATTCTATTCCTAGTTATACTGAGCGCTTATTTTATGACCTTCAGTCAAGTGGCATTACACCAATCATTGTTCACCCTGAACGCAATCACCAGATATTGGAACAGCCGAACTGCCTAAAACCATTCGTCGATAAGGGTGCTCTAGCACAACTGACAGCTGCTAGTTACACTGGCGGTTTCGGAAAAAAGATTGAAAAACTGAGTAGGCAGTTAATTGAAGCCAATCTCGTTCACTTTATCGCTTCTGATGCTCATAATGTAACAAATCGACCGTTTTATATGAAAAAAGCACACGATTTACTCCGAAAAGAATTCGGGAAAGCCCACTGGGATAGTTACAACCAGACTACGAAAAACTTAGTGAACGGAGATCCAGTGTTTCCCCCCACTGCACAATCTATTTCGACCTCATTTATCTCGAAATGGTTTAATTAAAAATTGGAAGGAGTATAAATATGAATCGACGAAAAAAAAGGCTGACATTAGGATTCTTTGACACAGGAGTCCTGACTGCCACCGGTTTATTTTCTTATCTTTTCTTAAATCCATATTTACCCTTGCCTACTTGGCCAATGATTTGGTCCCAGATTATTATTTTAACGGTCTACATAAGTTTAGCATTTCGCCTCAGATTGTTTGATAAAATTAACCGCTATACGAGCATTAAAGAAACTATCATACACGGTATGGTGGTGACGATAGCTTACTTTGCCAGTGATGTGTTTATTATGCTGTTCACACCACTTAGCCAGCGCTTCCTATTTTTATGGTACTTATTATCTGTTTTAATTATTCCGGGAAGCCGAGTGGCGTGGCGCATTATTATTGAACACCGTGAGAAGCGTCAGAAAATGTCAAACGGTAAAGACAGCCCGACTCTACGTACCTTGATAGTCGGAGCCGGGAATGGAGGAAGTCTCTTTATCAAGAGTCTCCAGCATAACCCGGAAGTCGAATTTGTGGGGATCGTTGATGACGATCAAAACAAAGAAAAAACGACCCTGTTTGGTGTCCCTGTCTTAGGGACTACAGAACATATAGAAGAACTAGTCGTCACCTATGATGTAGATCAAGTTACAATCGCTATACCGTCTCTGACAACGAAAGAATTAAACCGGATTGTCGATGACTGCTCAGATTTGAATGTTAAAGTGAACCAAATGCCCTCAGTGGAAGAATTGGTTCAGGGGAACTATGAAGTCAATAAATTTAAAGCCATTGACGTGACGGATTTGCTTGGACGTGAAGAAGTTAAGTTGGATATGGAACAAATTGCCTCTCAAATATCGGGACAGACTGTATTGGTTTCTGGGGCCGGTGGATCAATCGGTTCAGAAATTTGCCGACAAATTATGCGTTTCACGCCGAAATGCATTTTACTTTTAGGTCATGGTGAAAACTCGATTTATTTGGTGCACAGAGAACTGAAACCACTAGCAGATAAAAACAACATTGAGCTGGTACCTGTTATAGCAGATATCCAAGACCGTGACCGATTGTTTGATGTTATGCGTCAATACAAGCCGGATAGAGTCTACCATGCGGCAGCGCACAAGCATGTGCCACTGATGGAGGTCAATCCAACCGAAGCCGTTAAAAATAATGTGTACGGGACGAAAAACATGGCTGAAGCAGCCAAAGCAGCTAAAGTTCAAAGCTTTGTGATGATTTCAACAGATAAAGCCGTTAACCCACCAAACGTCATGGGCGCGACCAAACGAATAGCTGAAATGATTGTGACTGGACTAAACGAGAAGGGCAAGACCAATTTCGTGGCTGTAAGGTTTGGAAATGTTTTGGGGAGCCGAGGCAGTGTGATTCCAGTCTTTAAAGATCAGATTGAAAAAGGCGGACCCGTCACGGTGACGGATTATAGAATGACGCGTTACTTCATGACTATCCCAGAAGCCAGCAGATTAGTACTTCAAGCAGGATCACTAGCCAAAGGTGGCGAAATCTTCGTACTGGACATGGGCAAACCCGTTAAAATTGTTGACTTGGCTAAGAAAATGATTAAGTTAAGCGGTGCAGATAGAGAAGCGATTAAAATCACTGAAGCGGGTATAAGACCCGGTGAGAAACTCTATGAAGAACTGCTGAGCACTAGTGAAAATACCAAAGAACAAGTTTACGAGAAGATCTTTGTTGGAAAAGTCACCAACGAACCAGTCGATCTGGTCCTCGACTTTGTCAGAGAAACGGAACAACTAAACGATAGCCAACTCAAAAAACAACTAGTTGACTTTGCAAACGGCAAGATAGCACTTGAACAAATAGAAACAACTGAAGAATCATCGTTAGTCTATGCTTAACAGTAAAGGCTTTGGCTGCTTGAAGCAGTTAGGGCCTTTCGCTATACATAAATCTAAATAGTAGTTTAGTAAGAAGGAAGGTTGCGTATTGGATGACAGATAAAAAGAAAATTTGGTTAGCTTCCCCGCACATGAGTGATGAAGGGTATGAAATGGAATATGTTCAAGAAGCCTTTGATACAAACTGGATTGCGCCGCTTGGACCTAACGTGAATGAATTTGAAAAAGAATTAGCAAGTAAAGTAGGATCTAAGCAGGCCGCAGCCTTAACATCTGGAACAGGCGCCATTCATATGGCACTTAAAGCTGCTGGAGTAGGTGAGGGTGATATTGTATTGTGTCCAACACTTACATTCTCTGCATCTGCAAATCCAATAATGTATCAAAACGCAACTCCTGTCTTTATTGATAGTGACTACAAAACCTGGAATATGGATCCCGATGCCTTAAATGAAGCACTAGAAAAATACGGTGAGCGAGTTAGAGCTGTTATTGTTGTTCACTTATATGGTTTTTCGGCTGATATGGACAGAATTATGGACGTATGTAATCAATATAACGTTCCAGTTATAGAGGACGCAGCAGAGTCTTTAGGTGGCTACTATAAAGGGCAGCACACTGGAACCTTTGGTAAGTATGGGATTTTCTCATTTAATGGGAATAAGATAATTACAACATCCGGTGGAGGCATGCTAGTCTCAAATGATGAAGAAAGAATTGCTAAAGTTAGGTTCTGGGCTACGCAATCTAGAGATGATGCTAAACACTATCAGCACAGTGAACTAGGGTTCAACTACCGAATGAGTAATGTAGTCGCTGGAATTGGTCGAGGACAACTCAAAGTATTAGAACAGAGGGTTGCCCAAAAGAAATACATTTATGATTATTATAAAAAAGAATTAGGGCACTTAGATGGGGTGAAATTTATGCCCGTCAATGATTGGGATAAACCTAATTATTGGTTGAGTACTTTGACATTAAATGGGTCAGTTAGACCAACTGACGTCATGGACGCTCTGGAAAAAGAAAATATCGAATCAAGACCAGTTTGGAAGCCAATGCACATGCAGCCATATTTTGAAAAGTATGACTATATTGGTAGAGGCGTGAGTGAGAAACTATTTGAAAATGGTATTTGTTTGCCTTCAGATACGAAAATGACTGATGATGATCTCAAAAAAGTTACTGAAATAATAAAAGGGATTTGGGAGTAACATGGAAAGAAATATAGGTTTTTATGAAAAACATTTAAAAAGACCACAAGACTTTTTGTTATCTTTATTAGCTCTTATAGCGTTTAGCCCAATTCTTTTAATTGTAGCTCTTTTAGTTAGAGTTAAATTAGGTAGCCCTATCATTTTTTCACAAGACAGACCCGGAAAGAACGAACAGATTTTTAAGATGTATAAATTCAGAACGATGACTGATGAAAGAGATGAAAGCGGCGACTTACTACCCGACTCTATTAGACTAACTAAGTTTGGCCAAATACTTAGAGCTACAAGTTTAGATGAATTGCCAGAACTTTGGAATATAGTGCGCGGGGATATGTCAGTTGTAGGCCCACGACCATTACTTGTCAGTTATTTAGATTTGTATAGCCCTCATCAAAAAAGAAGGCACGAAGTAAGACCCGGTCTTTCTGGACATGCCCAAGTTAATGGGCGTAATGCGATTAGTTGGGAAGATAAGTTCAACTTAGATGTGGAGTATGTAGACAATGTGAGCTTTGTTGGTGATTGGAAAATAATTTTCTTAACTATCAAAAAGGTTTTTGTTAAAGAAGGAATTCGCTCAGATACTTCAGTAACGATGGAGCCTTTTAGAGGAAACAATGTAAATAAAATCTAAATATTTTATTTTTCTGAAAGGAGCCCACATATCGTGAGAGACAAGTTAATTATTATTGGTGCTAGTGGACATGGTAAAGTAGTTGCAGATATTGCAATGAAAATGAATCAGTGGCGTAGCATTGTATTTCTCGATGATGATGAGTCTATTAAGACGTCTATAGGGCTGGAAGTCATTGGGAAATCATCGGATGTATTAAAATATAAAAATGAAGCTAATTTCTTTGTGGCAATAGGAAATAATACTGTTCGGGAAAAAGTCCAGGAGAAGTTACTTCAAGAAAATTTAAATCTAGTTAGTTTGATTCATCCAAATTCTACTATTGGTACTGATGTTGAGATTGACTTGGGTACAGTAGTGATGGCCGGAGTTGTTATTAACAGTTCTACTAGAATTGGAAAAGGATGTATTATCAATACAAGTTCTAGTTTGGATCATGATAATGTCTTAAAAGATTATGTACACATATCTCCTGGAACTCATTTAGCCGGAACAGTAATTGTCGGAAAAGGGAGTTGGCTTGGCATAGGAAGTGTGGTAAGTAATAACGTAAATATCTGCAGTAACAGCAAAGTAGGTGCGGGTGCTGTTGTAGTTGAGGATATTACTGAACCTGGGAAGTATGTTGGGGTTCCGGTGGTAACACCCAATAATCTATGAAAAACTATGTATTAAAAAAATCTTGTTGCTCGTTTGATACTTGCTATTGATCAGGCTAAATAAATACTGATTTTTAAAAAAAGTTAGTCCTTAATAAAAGTCT
>NZ_BAAGPH010000008.1:0-778 GCF_054784355.1 Alkalibacterium psychrotolerans
AATAGCCGGTTACTCAACGGATTCTTCAGCCAATTGGCTACGTCACGATCCAGTTTTTCAGCAGGGGCTAAATAAAACGACCTTAGGTTCACAGTCGATGGTTTCTCGTTTTATTCATCAACTGTCGGAGGAGAATATCGTTCAACTTCAATCAATTGCCAAGGCATTGACCACTATCTATATCGGCCAAAAAAATACACAGCATATGATCATTGACGTGGATTCTACTCACTCAGACACCTTCGGAAAACAAGAACAGACTGATTTCAATACTCACTACGGAACAACGGGTTATCATCCCTTAGTGGCTTTTGATGGACTGACTGGTCTGTTTCTCGGTGCCGAACTTCGTCCGGGCAATGTGTACACGTCTAACAATGCAGAAGTCTTTTTAGCAGACATCATCTCTCAACACAAACAGCACTCATGTGATATGTTTTTAACTGTCCGAGGGGACAGTGGCTTTGCCAAACCTGAGATCTATGAGTTATGCGAGCAAGAAAAAGTGAAGTATATTATTCGTTTAAAAGTCAATGCACGACTGAAGAAAATGGCTCAACAAAAGGTCCTTTACAGACCAGATACAGACTTTACACATAAAGAATCACAGTATTTCAAGATTGATTATCAAGCTAAATCTTGGGAAACGGTTCGTAAAGTAGCTGTAAAGGCCACTCGAGAAGCTGGCGAACTCTTATTTACGACGTTTGAGTTTATCGTATCAAATTTCGTTGATATACCTGCCCAAACAGTGTACAAGCTCTACCAAAAGAGAGGG
>NZ_BAAGPH010000009.1:0-26643 GCF_054784355.1 Alkalibacterium psychrotolerans
CGGCAAGCGAGGGACAATGGAGAATTTCATCAAAGAAGCGAAAGGTGGCTTTTATTTCGATAAAACAGATAGTCCACGCTTCTTAGAAAATCATGTCAGAATGATGATTAGTCTGCTTGCATACAACTTCATCAACTGTCTAAAGACTATCGGCTTTGATAAAAAGAACCAAGGGATGACTATTCATTCCATCCGACCAACATTCCTTAAAGTCGCTGGCAAACTTGTGCAAACAGGCAGGCGAGCCTATCTAAAATTGTCGAGTTATCATGTGTATCAAACTGAATTCTATAGGGTCTTCGAGCGCCTACGGCGATCCAGTCAATGGATTTAAATCAGTCATCACGTTAATTTTTTGAATCAATCGTCTACAAGGGAGAAGTATGCCTTCAAACAAACAAGAGA
Source organism: Alkalibacterium psychrotolerans (assembly GCF_054784355.1). NCBI lineage: Bacteria > Bacillati > Bacillota > Bacilli > Lactobacillales > Carnobacteriaceae > Alkalibacterium > Alkalibacterium psychrotolerans. Next base: position 406 of record NZ_BAAGPH010000009.1, read on the forward strand.
ATCGTAAGAAGGTTCATTTAGTTAAAATCTACTTCGAGAACGCACTATTTTGTAGAAAAATTCCCAATTTTTCCAAGAACGATTAATTTAATCAAGAAACCAGCTTAAATTATAGAGCTATGAATTATTCAGGTGCAATGAGCATCATTAATCTTTCGACAGAAATCCTCTCTGCCTTTATATTGCCCTAAGTTTTTTTGAGATGCAGGCCATAGATAAAGCCTTTTCAACCGACTTTTTATACAGAATATGCTACACTACTAATTGTAACGTTCTGTTTTTGATAAAATTAAACGTGTGGGTGGAGGGGTTAGCTTGATGGAGAAATATAAAATTGAAGAATCAGTTGAAAAGAAATTGGAAGAAGAATTGGATGCTTTTGAAAAAAGAGAAGGTTTGAAATCCAGTTTATTTGAAGAGGAATTAGTAAACAGAGGGTATCCAGTGGATCGTCTATCTTTTGATACACTTGTGACCACCATCAAAGGAAAAACCGTCTTATTCAAAGACATGAATGGACCTTTTTCATCAGCGGCTTTGAATATAGTCGTGGATGACAAGAATATGACCCGACAGTTTGTTAGGAATACAGGCATCACTGCACCTGCGACAAAGTTTTTACGTATTTTTCAAAAGCAGCAGATTAGAGAGTTTGCAAATGAAGTTGGCTACCCGGTTGTACTGAAACCGAATAATTTAGCCCGCGGTGAAGGTGTGTTCATGAATGTCGACAGTGACGAGTCATTGAAGAAGCATCTGATTAAAATCAGTAACATAGTTGGTGATGATAATCAGCTGATACTTATTGAAAAGCAGTTTAACGGGGAAGACTTCCGCTTTGTCGTCGTTGATGGAGAAGTCATAGCGGTCAGCCAGCGTGCCCGCGCAAATGTGGTAGGTGACGGGGAATCAACGATTCTCGAGCTGATTGAGCAGAAGAATGAATTGCGGAAGCAGGACCGTGATTTGATGAATTTCCTCATTCCAACCGATACAGATAAATTGAACCGGTTAAGCAGTAAGGGGCATACGCTTCAGTCCATCCCGGCAGAAGGAGAAAAGGTAATTTTGCGAAATGAATCCAACATTTCAAGTGGAGGAGAAGGAATTGACTTTACCGACACCGTCCATCCTCACTTCAAGGAGCTGGCTATAAAAGCAGTTCAGTCCATTCCGGGACTACATTATGCAGGAGTAGACATGATTGTGGAAGATATTACAGGCAAACCGAATGAAAATAATCATGTGGTAACTGAAGTCGAGTTCAGCCCTGGCCCGGTCAGCATGTTTCCTTGGAAAGGTGAAGTTAGAGACATGTGCGGGCCAGTTTTAGATTTTTATGAACGCAATATTGATCGGTTACCTTAAACAAGTAAAATATTAAAAGGAAAGAAGGCCATTGCGCCTTCTTTTTTCATGTTTTTAAGAGCGAGTAGTCAACAGTGATGTCTTGAACTGAACAGCGAGTATAGTTTAGAAGATTTATAAGGCATGAACTACACCGCGAGTGTAGTTCACCCTACTTTAAAACAAGCAAACTGCATCCGGAGCGCAAAAATTCATGTATGAGTGCAGTTCAATTTTCTGAACTCAACGTTTCGGCCCATTCTGTGTAGTTTACCCTAAAGAATCCATCTTAAAGTATAACTGCTGTTCAGTTAGGCGTTCTCGACAACAAATAATCAACAAAGTCAACATGAACTTATTGCTCAATATAGTTAAATTTGTCAATTAGGAATGAACTACACGCAGCGTGTAGTTCACACCACCGAACCCCTCCTGCGCTACCAACTATTTCAATCATCTAACTAATCAAGCGGTTAAATAACACATTTTATCAGAAATAAAGTATAATAAAGTTATAGATGTGAACTTTTTCACGATTTCTTACATCTCAAGGTAAACCCTTTCAAAACTATGGAAGCGGTTTACTCTTCTTTTGCTTAATTATCCAATCTATACTATAGATACAAGGAGTTGATGCCCATGAATATATCTGAAAGGGCGAGGAACATTTTGAAGCGACTGCTTACTGATGACAAGCGATTGAGCTATGATGAGCTCGCTAATGAGTTTCAAGTGAGTGAACGGGCCATCCGCTATGATCTTGATGAAATAGACTCGTTCCTTCTGCATAGCAAACTGCCTCCGCTGAAACGTCAGAAGAGAGTGGAAGTGACGCTTGATTCACAACACACGCGGATGGATAAACTGAAAGAACTGACCAGCACAATCGATGTCTCTCTGGATTACTTTCTTCCGGAAAAACGCCATCCCATAATTTTGTTAGACATACTATTATCATTAGACAAAGTGGATATCAATGGCTTAATGGATAAATGTGAAGTCAGTCGCAGTACCATCGTTGGAGACATTCTGACACTGAGGAAGAATCTGCAGAATGAGGAAATCTCAATTGCTTACAATTCATCCTCTGGCTACTTATTTGAAGGGAGTGAGAAACGGATTCGCAAGTTCGGTTTGAAGCTGATCAGCACACATTCGGAAAACCTCTACCTGACTCATCAGTCACTAATTGACTCCTATCTACCGGATCATCATGACACGATTTTAAGTTTGTTTGAGCAGTTTATATCTCTCGTTGAAACAGACGTGACCAAATCCTACACAGATGTATCCTTTAATCATATGGTCGTTGGGCTTATTATTGCAGTAAACCGGTTGAAAAGTGGCTGCTTGTTAAATGAGGAAATAATCGATTCCTCTCTGTCACCCGAATACTACAGCATTCAAAATCATGCAGGTCTTCTTGAAGAAGAATGCGGTATAGAGCTGAACCACTCAGAGTTGAGAGCGATTGAACAGCTGTTTCTTGAAAGTTCTCTTTTGAAAGCGGATTCCGTGATTGATGACAACTGGATTAATCTCAACCTCTTTATTATTGAGTTTCTGGAAGAGTTGAGTGAAGTGATGTCCTTACCGTTAAATCAGTCAAACGAGCTCTACGAAGCACTGATTCTTCATTTAGGACCGGCCATTAATCGAGTAAAAAATGAGAGTCCTTTGAAAAATGAAATCATCGATTATATTCAGGCAGAGTACGAAGAGATTTTCCTTACTGTGAAAGCCGTGCTGGACCGTTTAGGTGAAAGTCAGAACCTTCTCTTTACGCCGGATGAGATTGGTTTTGTCACGATTCATATCGCCTCTTATATCGAAAAGGCAGCACTTGTCAATAAGGAGAAAACAATATTGCTCGTTTGCAACTATGGTGTGGGGACGGCCAAACTGCTTGAAACCATGTTGTTGAAACATTTTAATTTCACGATCAAAGGGACCTTATCCATGAGGGAGCTGAATCAGCAGCGGATTGACGAGGAAGGTGTGGACTATATCGTGTCTACCTTACCAATTAAACAGGACTTGTCTGTTCCGCATCTCGTTGTATCCCCATTGTTATCTGAAACAGACAGGAAAAATTTGCAGGCGATTGAAGCATCCAATAATGGTCCGCAGTTCAAACAGTATAGTAGAGAAAGGAGAGTGACCCCGATCATGTTAAAAGATTTATTAGTGGAAAAAACGATTGAGTTAAATGTTGAGGCAGAAAATTGGCAGGACAGTGTGAACAAAGGAGGGAAGCTGCTCGAAGAGGCTGGAAAAATTGAAGAGACCTATACGAAGGCGATGATTGCTTCAGTAGAAGAGCTGGGACCGTATATCGTCATTGCACCGGGAATAGCGATGCCCCATGCCAGCTCCAAAGATGGTGTGCATGAAGTGGGGCTTAGTTTGATGACGCTGACTGAACCGGTTAATTTCGGACACCCGGAAAACGATCCGGTAGACATTGTGTTATGTCTGGCAGCTACGGACCACACGTCACACTTAAATGCCTTAAAAGACTTGATGGCATTTCTGAATGACCCGTCCTTTATCGATTTGCTGAAAAATGGCACAAAGGAACAAATCTTAAATAAAATAAACGGAGAGGAGAGCGCATGAATTACGCAGATGAAATAAACAAGCGGACTGAAGTACTCAATAAGCTGACCGAGTCGGACTTTAATCAGATGAAAGAATTTACGTCCGTGATGCTGGAAACTATTCAAAATGGCGGCAAAGTCATGACGTGTGGAAACGGGGGCAGTGCAGCAAATGCCCAGCATATTACCGGGGACATTGTCGGCCGCTACAAAATTGAAAGAGAAGCATTTGCCGGACTCAGTTTAACCGTTGATCCGAGTGTAATGACCGCGACCGGAAACGACTACGGTTACGACGAAGTATTCGCACGTCAGGTTGAAGGACTAGGTCAAACCGGCGATACACTCATTGTATTATCCAGCAGTGCGCATTCAGCCAATATACTGAAAGCTGTTCAAGCTGCGAAAAAGAAAGGCATTAAAACGATTGGAGTTTTGGGCAATAATGGTGGAGAGATAGGCGAACAACTGGATTATTCACTAACGTTTGCCTTTAAGGATTCAGATTTAGTAGAAGAAACAGCGATGGCACTATTTCACATTGTGTTGATGGATTTGGAAAAACAACTTACAAAATAGGAGGAATAAAAATGAAAATTTTAACAGTATGCGGTATGGGTTCAGGATCAAGTTTAATTCTAAAAATGAATGTCGATACTATTTTAGAAGAAGAAGGTATTCAGGCAGACGTGGAAGCCTGTGATTTAGGGTCTGTTGGAGGAAGCGCAGCCGATCTGATTATTTCAACACAGGAACTGGAAAGCAAACTGGAAGACTATGATACTAAAAAGATTTTCGTTAATAACGTGGTAGACAAAGAAGCCATCAAAGCGAAACTGATGGATGCACTAGACAAGTAAAGATTAAAGGAGGGTATTATTGATGAACTTTATATACAGTTTTTTTAACCAGCCAGCGATTATTATTGGTCTGATAGCCTTTATCGGACTGGTCGCTCTGAAAAAGCCTAGAGGTAAAATTGTCACAGGAACGCTGAAAACCGTTATCGGCTTTCTGATTTTATCAGCCGGCGGGGGCATTATTGCTGGAGCACTCGATACACTCGGTCCAGCCTTTGAAAATGCCTTTAATGTGCAAGGGGTTATCCCGGCCAACGAAGCTGTTATCGGGATTGCCGAAAGCCTTCTTGGAACCGAGATGAGCTTGATTATGGCGTTCGGTTTTATCGTTAACATTCTTATTGCTCGCTTTACTAATATCAAGTATATTTTCCTATCCGGACACCACGTTCTCTTTATGGCTGCGTTACTCGCTGCAGTACTGGGAACAGCTGGGTTTGTAGGTGTTGAACTGATCGCAGTCGGCGCATTCCTGCTCGGCTCATTCATGTCCATTTCACCTGCGATTGTGCAGCCGTTTTACCGAGAAGTAACGGGGCATGATCAGATTGCCATGGGTCACTTTAACGCTTTGACGTATGCACTAGCTGGACTCGTCGGTAAGTGGTTCGGAAATAAAGAAAAATCTACAGAAGATATCAAAATTCCGGAAGGTCTTGGATTCTTCAGAGACAACACTATTTCAACTGCTTTAGTTATGACTATCATTTATCTTTTGACTTTCCTATTTGCTGATCAAGCTGTTATGGCTGAAATGTCTGGTGGCGATAATGTCGTCATGTTTGCCATCGTTCAAGCCTTAACCTTTACAGCCGGTTTTGTTATTGTTCTGCAGGGTGTGCGTATGATGCTCGCAGAAATTGTACCAGCTTTCAAAGGGATTTCTGAAAAACTAGTGCCTGATTCAAAACCCGCACTGGATGTACCGGTTATCTTCCCTTATGCACCAAACGCAGTGCTGCTTGGTTTTGTGACATCTGTTGTCGGTGGATTCATTATGTTCCTGATTCTACCACTGCTTAACTTGCCGGTTATTATTCCCGGTCTGATTCCCCTATTCTTCGTTGGTGCCGGTGCTGGGGTTCTGGCTAACGCAACCGGAGGCCGTCGGGGCGTAGTTATTGGGGGGATGCTGAACGGTGTACTGCTGATTTTACTACCCGCAATTCTGTTGCCACTTTTGGGAGAACTCGGTTTTGCCAACTCAACCTTTGGTGACGCAGATTTCGCATTTGTGGGAATTGTCATAGGCTACTTCTTTAACTGGTTCGGCAAAATTGGTATCTACTCCATTGTAGCTGCCTTAGCTGTCTACTTTACAATTTCCATTATTAAAGAACCGAAAGAAATTGTCATTGCCAAGAAGTAAGTTGAACAGGAGGAGTTAGATTGACTACTGAAAAAGATAAACTGGCTATTAACACACTTAGAACACTAGCGATGGATGCAGTGGAAGAAGCACAAAGTGGTCATATGGGGTTGCCTTTAGGGGCAGCTCCTATGGCTTATGTTTTATGGAAAAATCATTTGAACCTGACATCAAGTAAGCCAAACTGGTTTAATCGCGACCGATTTGTTTTGTCTGCCGGGCACGGCTCAATGTTGTTATACGGCCTGCTTCACTTGAGTGGGTTTGATGTCTCAGTGGATGACTTGAAAAAGTTCAGAGAACTGGAAAGCAAAACACCCGGACACCCCGAGTATGGGCATACTGAAGGGGTAGAAATCACCACGGGCCCACTGGGTCAAGGACTATCCATGGCGGTCGGCATGGCACTGGGTGAACGAAAGCTTGCTGCATTATTTAATACTGCAGAGAGAAAGTTAGCCGATCACTACACTTATGTCCTATGCGGAGACGGTGATCTGATGGAAGGGGTCAGTCACGAAGCCATTTCTTTTGCGGGACACTTAAAGCTGAACAAATTAATAGTACTCTATGACTCCAACCATTCCTCTCTTGATGAGCAGCTGGAGGCGTCTTTCAGTGACGATATTCAGAAGAAATTCGAAGCCGTGCACTGGGAGTACACTAAGGTTGAAGATGGTAATGATTTGGAAGCCATCGATAGAGCAATAGAACAGGCTAAACAGTCTGATAAACCGTCACTAATTGAAGTAAACACTGTTATTGGGTACAGTCTGCCGGATATTGCCGGAACTCATAATGCCCACAGTGATCCGGTCGGACCGGATCATATAAAAAAAGCAAAGCAGTCACTGGGCTGGACAGCTTCTGAAGCCTTTTATGTACCAGAAGAGGTATATTACACGTTTTCTGAAATGAATCACAGAACGGCAGAACGCATAGATGAATGGGAAACAGCAGTGGAACAGCTGGAAAATGAAGACAGTGAGCTGTACGAACTATTAAAACGCTTTGTTTCCAAACCTCAAAATTATGACATTAGCTATTTGCTCCCTGAATTTACTGATACAGAGAAGAAGCTATCGACACGGGTAGCATCCAGTGAGATTATGAACGCCATTAGTGACGCTGTTCCTGAATTGATTGGAGGAGCCGCCGATTTAAGCGGGTCAACCAAAACAACCATCAAATCATCTCAAGCAGTTACAGGAGATGATTATTCAGGCCGAAATATTTACTTTGGTGTACGCGAATTTGGTATGGCAGCCATAGCTAATGGATTGGCAGCCAGTCACTTTATCCCATTCGTCAGCACGTATTTCACATTTTCAGATTATATGAAACCGGCCATGCGTCTGTCTGCTTTGATGCACCTGCCTGTGATTTATATTTTCACACATGACAGTATAGCCGTCGGGAAAGATGGACCAACTCATCAGCCCGTGGAACAGCTTGCTGCGCTAAGGGCGATGCCAAATATGCAGGTTATTAGACCAGCTGATGGAAACGAAACAGCCGGTGCCTGGGAAGTGGCATTGAACTCGCCATCAACACCAACGACTCTGGTGTTAGGTCGACAGGATACCATGACGTTGCCAATCTCTCCGGGCAAAGCTAGAGAAGGAGCTAAGAAAGGCGCTTATGTTGTCAGTGAAGTTGCAGAACCAGACGGACTGCTGCTAGCCACTGGATCAGAAGTTGAGTTGGCTGTAAAAGCTCAGGCTGCACTGAAAGAAGACGATATTTACGTTAACGTCATTAGCATGCCTAGCTTTGACTTGTTTGAAAAGCAATCAGCCGACTACAAAGAAAATGTTCTGCCAAAAGCAGTGAAAAAACGTTTAAGTCTTGAAATGGGAGCTTCCTACGGCTGGAAGACCTATGTCGGTGATGAAGGTGACAGTTTGAGTGTCGACGCCTTTGGCTATTCGGGTGATCCAGAAGATGTGATGAAAGCATTTGGTTTCACAGAAGAAAATGTTGTAAAAAGATTCAAAGCTTTATAAGAGTGAGGAGGAAAAAGATGAAATTCAACGAATTTTTAGAAAACTATAAAACCTCCTACGTGAATACACTGGAAAATTTAGATGAAGAAAAGATAGCTGCCTTATTGTCTCATTTGAGGCAGGCGAGAGATAAAGGCCAGTCAATCTTTATGCTTGGTAACGGAGGCAGTGCGGCCAGTGCGAGCCACTGGGTCTGTGATTTCAATAAAGGTGCTCAAAATGACGGCAAGCCGCCATTTCGGGTGAGTTGCTTGAGTGATAATACACCTATTGTGACAGCGTTAGGCAATGATGTTTCTTATGACAGTATCTTTTCAGCTCAGTTGAAAAATTACCTTTCTGAAGGTGATTTGGTCATAGCCTTGTCTGTATCAGGCAACTCGGCTAATTTAGTTGAAGCCGTCAATTATGCACGGTCAAACGGAGCCTACACGTTTTCAGTCATTGGTGATCACAACGGACGATTACAAGAGGTCTGTGATGACACCCTCATCGTCCCATCCAAAAATTACGGCATCGTAGAAGACGTTCATATGTATCTCGCGCACATTTTATCACAGTATTTCGCAGAAGAAGTCTAAACTCTTTCAAAACTGAATAATCATGAGGAAAGAAGGCCTAGCGCCTTCTTTTTTTGTGGGTTTAAGAAAGAATGTTCAAAGGCTCTGTCTTGAACTCGACACCGAGTAGAGTTCAGAAGGTTTATTAGGAATGAACTACACCGGGCGTGTAGTTCAGACAACTTTCAAATAGCCAAACTACTTTGTGAGCCCAAAAATGACTCTTGGAGTGCAGTTCAGTTTTTTGAACTCAACGTTTTTCCCCATTCTGTGTAGTTCTGCTCACGAAATCATTCTAAAGTGTAACTCATGTTCAGTTCGTTGTTTTCAACAGGAAAAAGTCCACAAGGTAGGAATGAACGTGAGGCATAGTAGAGTTTAGAAGGTCTGTCATATAATATACGAACTTTTTGATAGAGATTACTCAGAAATGTTTAACCCTTTAGAGTTAGTATGTCTTTTCATTTTTCAGACAATAGGATAAAATTACTGTTAATATCACTATTACTATTCCTAAAGACAGGAGGGGTCTCATGTGCATACTGTGTTTCGATATTGGTGGCATACGCATTAAATACGCCATGATAAATGAGGAAAAGATTCTTTCCAAAGGATATACGTCGACACCGGAAAATAAAACAGACTTTTTGACTGCAATCAAACAAATTATTGATGATTTCCAAAAAGATTATACATTTGAGAGCCTCTCGTTCAGCTTTCCAGGTTACATTAATCCCTATACGGGTTACGCGGAAAGGTCGGGTGCGCTGACATATTTTTATGGGAGCAATATTTTTAGTGAATTATCTGAAATCGTTGGGCGTGACTATTCCATACATGTTGAAAATGATGCAAATTGTGCAGCAATAGCAGAGAAGAAGAGTGGGGCAGCTATAGATAACCGGTCATTTGTCCTGGCAACTGTTGGGTCAGGCTTCGGTGGCGGAATTTTCATAAACAATGAACTTGTCCGTGGGTTTCAATATAAAGGTGGAGAGTTCGGGCAAATGCTTTTGTCGGCCGATGCATGCAAGCATTTTGATGTGGACCGTAGAGGATCGATTAAGACATTAATTCTTGAGTACAAAAAATGTAAAGGATTGTCGGAAGCAGACAGTGTAACAGCGGAGGACGTCTTGAACGAAATACATGAACGGGAAGTTGAACAGTTAGTCAACGTATGGGTCAGAGATATTTGTGTGGCTTTGTATAATGTAGCGACAGTGATTAATCCAGAAAAAATTATTATCGGGGGTGGCATTAGTGCTCATCCCGATTTTCTTCCGTTAGTAAAATCTCAAATGGAATGCATACCTAACTGGAGTGAATTTAGAGTACCAATTGAAACCTGCCGATACCATAACGATTCGGGTCTGCTGGGTGCCTACTATCATGCGAGAGAAAGTCTAGACTCTGACCAGAATGGGACATGCAGATAAAAACGGAGACTCTCAGGAGCTCCGTTTTTACGTATGTGATTCAGTTTTTAAAGCCTGAAGAATGACAGGGGTCAGGTGAGGCGTCACTTCTTTGAGGTCGTTGACATCGTAGGCACTTATATAGTACTGAACAACTAGCCCGTCGACTAAAGAAACGATGATAGCCGCTCTGTCCTGCGTATGAAGCAGAGGATAGTCGTGTTTGGTATCCAGCTTTTCTAGTTTACTATGCAAATGCTTCACCATCTCGTTGAAAAGATGACTGAAAGTTTGTTTCGAGAGTTGACCTTGTTCATAACTGGAAAAAACAGCTTTTATATCATTCATATGCTGTTCGTTATAATGCCAGGAACTTAAGAGAAATCTTTCAATAAATGTAGCCACATCATCGCTGTCATTTTCTCTAACTGACTGGATATAATCGTCTCTCAACTTTTCCAATAGGTCCTGTGCATTGTGTGCGGTCATCCATCTCACCCTCCATTTCACTTATAATCTACCATATCAATTCTGTCTAATCCAAGGATTTGCTATTTAAACTGATTTATATAGATGTATAGGACTGATAAAAGATATATTAAGAGGGAGATTTAGGAAAGTTTGTGATTATAAAAGGTGAATTCTTCCAGAACTATAGATGAATACCGTTTATAATAATAGTCTCAAGTTTCGCACCCTAATAAATGCTTCACAATCCTATCGGATTAACCCTCACCAAAGAAATTACGCAGCAATTTGTTCTTGGTTTGACTGATTTCCAATCAAAATTTCTTTGAATGCCGCCGGTAATGTGTCGATTAATTGATCGAGCAACGCCGTTACTTGTTGTTCGGATAATACAAATTGGTCTTCAAGCAGTGCTTTTAAAGCATGCAAAAGAAGAGATAAAGATTTTGTGAAGCGAATGTTTTCTAGTTCGTCGCATTCTAAATAAAAGAGTTCTCCAATCGTTCGTGGATCCTTTTCATTTCGTGAAACAAGTGCAAAAAATATATACCGCATAAAGACAATCGTTGTGTGGGCAATCATGATGTCATATTTTCGTCCGTAGACTTCTTTCCCGAGCTGTAAATAAGATTTACAGTACTTGAAGAACGTCTCAATGTCCCACCGTTTTCCGTATAGACGAATGATTTCTTCATTTTCCATCTCGATATCTGTGGATAATAACGCTAGCCAATTACGCTTGCCCTTACTGTTGCGATTTTTAACAAAAATGATTTTTGCTTTAATCTCTTTCCCTTGATCATTGAGCCCTAGGCTCACAACAGCTTCTGCTTTAACGATGGCACGCCCGCGCTTTTTCTTTAAGTGGGCATAGAGTTCCTTAAGCGTGTAGCGTTCGCCTTGATAGCCATAGGTCGCTCGCATGGGCTTTATCATACAAATAACGTGTAATGGATAATCCGTTACCACTTGCTTGATCACAGAAGCGTGACCGAACCAGCTGTCAAAAAGGAGCGTTTGTGCTTTTAATTTTTGCAAGGGTAGAGAGTGAAGTAAAGTAAACATGGTTTCTGTCGCTTTCTTTTGAGCTTCTTGACGACGCTTATATCCAGTGGTTCGTTTATCTATGCAATCATCGGCTTCATTTAATCGATTAGCTTTTTTCTTGGAACTCAGGAAAGATTTAGCCAGCGGAATAAAGGTATGGCCATCACTCCATCCTAAAGTAAGCATACGGAATCCTTTGATATACTTACCACTGGCATGATCGAAATTATTGGCTAACAACTCTACTTTTTTACTCCGATTACGACTAAACACGGAATCGTCCAGAATAAGCACACGTTCCTTGTCCTCTTGGACATAAGGTATCAAGGTGGCAATGATTTTTGAAGTGAACAAAAGTAAGAATTTACGCCAATTAAACCGTTCATTTCTCAAAAAACGGTTGACTGTATCTTTTCCAAATCCTGGTTGTCTTTCAGCATCCTCTAACAACTGATTCACACTTTTTCCGCCATGGAAAGCGACTGTGAATAAAAAAGTAACGATAGCATTCGTACTGATACCATCTTCTTTTTTTATATTTGATTGGTGTAATAAGGTGCCTATTTTAAATTCTTTAAGAAATCGATCAATGCTCGAATAGAACTCGTTTTTTTCTGATTTTTTTGGTAAAATATTAGCCATAAGACATCTCTCCTTTGGAATGTTTGTTGGTAACTACATTTTACCAAAGAGAGGTGTCTTTTTCTGTACTTTTAAGTTCAATATTCTAACTGATCTTTACGGTAAAAGGATAGAACGTCGTTCTTAGGGGTGCGAAACTTGAGCTAGTAACTAAACAAGGCGCTTTTCATGGTCAGGCTGCTCTGGGAATTCTTGTCAATTCAGTTGGGGCTGGAGATGCGATGGTCGCTGGCTTTGTCGGAAAATATAAGGAGACCAATGATTCGATTAAAGCCTTTGAGTACAGCTTGGCTTGCGGAACGGCTACTGCCTTTAAAGAAGACTTGGCTAGTCGTGAAGACATCGAGCAAGTCCTTCAGACAGTCTCTGTTATAAAATTACTCGACTGATTTTAGAAGTCCACCTGACGTCTTGCGTTTCTACACGCAGGGCGTTTTAGTGTATCATGGTGATTGAAGCTACTAGATTAGAGCTTATCTAATGCGTTTTTATGATTATGATAAAATTGAAGTACTGAAAGGAGATTATCAAATGGAAAATAGCGTCGTATTTCCGAATACTAGACAAGTCTTGAATTTAGGTCAGGGAACATGGGGGATGGGGGAAGACAGCAGTAAAAGGGAAGCTGAAATTAAAGCCCTCAGAACCGGCATTGACCAAGGGATTACTCTGATTGACACTGCAGAAATGTATGCTGACGGTAAGGCTGAGTTGATAGTCGGCGAAGCAATAGCGCCATATGATCGTGACGATCTTTTTTTAGTTTCTAAAGTTTATCCCCATAACGCAAACAAAGAACGCATGTTCGAATCCTGTGAACAGTCACTTAAAAGATTGGGTGTCGATTATCTAGATTTATATTTGCTTCACTGGCGCGGAGATGTGCCATTGCAAGAAACTGTTGATTGCTTTGAAGAATTGAAGAGTCAAGGCAAAATCAAAGACTGGGGCGTGTCGAATTTTGATGTAGAAGACATGAAAGAATTGCTGGCTTTAAAAAATGGCAGGCATTGTCAGGTTAATCAAGTTTTGTATCATATTGCTTCACGAGGTATTGAAGTGGAGTTGACTGCTTATCTGAAAAAACATAACATACCAGTCATGGCGTATTGTCCTATAATTGGCCAGGAACCAGGGGTTAGAAAAAATGTATCTGAACATAACGTGGTCAAGAAAATTGCAGATACACATGGAATCACGACAATACAGTTGATGCTGGCATTTGTGATTCAGCAGGACAATATGATCGCGATTCCTAAAGCTGGCTCAAAAGAGCATGTCATTCAAAATTCTCAAGTATTAGATGTCGTATTAACTGATCAGGAAATGTTGCTTCTTAATGAAGAATTTCCTGTACCAGATAGACGCGTTCCATTAGATGTCCAATAAGTTAATGAGAGAAAAGTTCTGCTGAAGTATGGCAGAACTTTTTTAGTCTAAAAGAAAGTGACACATTAAAAGCCTAATTAATAGTTAAATTGAATAGCAATTCAGATAGATAATTAGAGTAATTGCATTTCAACTGGATTTGAGAGATAATTGCCTGAAACTTATATAATCTACTTGGTATAATATATATTATGTAAACTAAAATAAAATGAAAATACTGTCTGACAAGATACTGTAAATTATTGAGAAAATCCCCTCTTTTTTCCTTATTTTTGCATTGATTTTTGGCGGTTCTGAATTATTGTTGAATTACCTAATAATTTTAGAATCTATTTGGTTGAGTTCAGTTCCTGAACTCTTCCTTATAAGAATCCCTGTGATGTGTTTAAATCATTCTTCGAGCTACTGCACGCTCAAATAAATTTTAAAGTGCCTCAAATTGTCCTCAATCTGATTTTTCAGTAAATTTCGCTGCTCATTTAAAAATGTCTCTGTGATTAATGGATTTTTGAATAGTTTCCAGGATTTAACTGATTTAATGCTGATTAGTTGATTTTTGCCGAATACCTGATGATTTGCTGACAATTGAGTGTTTTAGCTTAAATTTAGATAGCAATCAGAAATACTTAGCTAATGGATTAATATTGGGTATTTTTAAGATTTTGATCAATGAAGTAATTCATTGACTGGAATTTTATAATTTAACTATTTAATCTTCAAGTGTGTTGATTTTTACCATAGCTAATCAAGCTGCAAATTATTCTAGCAATAAATTTCTGCCATTAGCAATTCAGAGTTATGCTGGTAATTCTTTAGACTGCTGCATTAAAAGCTCATTGCTAAAGATTCAAACTTGTTTGGTGCTTATAGTAGCGTTTTAAGCGCCATTTCAGCATACGGTACGTATAGTTGTCCGCTAAACAGTCCCAGAAACGTCACCAGATAACTGCTTTTTTGTATACCCCCTCTACTCCCACCTCCCTCCTCCACTTTTCTCCAAAGAAGAGGGTGAAACTAAGAATTTCTAAAAGGTAGCCGTGGTACAGAGTGCAAATGTATTAAAAAAAGCAATCTTAAGCAGACTCAAAGCTTCTATTACGTTCACTTTACCTAAGCGAGCCAATGTTCAGCAGACTCGCGAGCTCTCACACCTTCACTTTACCAAAGAGAGCCCCCGTTCGGCATACCCGCTGATCTCTAAGTCTCGAGTCTGCCATACATTGAAGATGTTCGGTTAATTCGCTTCAGAAAAAATCTCAGTTTGCTGAAGTTTTCTAAACTTAGGCAATCTCACAGTCGCTGGATGATCCAGTTTACCTAACCACCGCCTACTATGGTAAACTCCCACAACTACAAGCAATCAGTTAACCGAAGCACCAGCACATTCGGCAAGCTCGGTCAGTAGTCTGGCACTAGTCTACCTAATCCACCACCAAAAGCACTCTAATATAAGGAAAAAAGCCTGAAAGCTTTTTTATCAGCTTCCAGACCTTATTTAAAGAACATGTCATTCGTTGACGAGCGCGATGACTTCAATTTCAATTTTCGCACTCAGTGGCAGTGCAGCCACTTCTATTGCTGTTCGTGAAGGAAAATCTTCCTTGTCGAAGAATTTAGCATACACCTGATTGAATGCTTTGAAATCATTTATGTCGTTCAGATAGACTGTCGACTTAATGATATTTTTCATCACACTGCTATTTTCTTCCAGAATGGTTTTGATGTTTTTCAAAGCCTGTTGAGTCTGATCTTCGATACTGTCGCTAATCAGTTCCCCAGTTGATGGGTTCATTCCCAACTGTCCAGAAGTATAGACGATGTTACCGACCTTTGTCGCAATGGAGTAAGCACCAATCGCTTTCGGCCCGTTTTCGCTGGATAGTCGCTTCATGTGAAGCCTCCTTTTATATGTTTATTTAAGAAACAGGAGTTTCCTCCCCCTCTTCTCCCCTTTTACCGATGGCAGCAAGTCTAACAGCCTGATCTTAATCGATACTGCTGATGACTTCAGTCTCCTTTTTTGCCACAGGTACTCGTTTCCCTGCTGTTACAGCAACATATGAACGGTAGATGATAGCGAAGATGTAAACGCCTAGTCCGATACGTCCGGATACTGACATGAGAACATTAATGATTTGCGCGTATGATCCGACAAAGCTGATGGCAAAGGCCAGTAAAATGATACCAATACCAGTCAGTTTATAACGGGTTGTGCCGCGCTCTGAGAAATAGTCTGCTGCAATCAGAGCAATTGGTGCTGTGGTAGTATAAGAAGCAGCCACAATCATGGCAACTAAACCAGTAGCCAAAAGCGGTGTATGTGCCATTGCGACACTCACGTTTGGTGCTGCTGCGCCAATAACTAGACTGATATTTGCAACTTGAGACGTAATCATCAAACCTGTCAATAAAGCAAGAATGCTGAAAGCCACAATGAGCCATAAGGCAGTCTCTTTATTTGATGACTTTTTATCTACGCTGTAAGTGCTTACAAAGTAAGGAACAAGGAATAAAATGAGATAGGAGTGGTGCAGTACAGTGGATACAAACCAATTATCACTTGTTCTGTAAACGTCCTGGTTAGCTAAAATGTATTCAGATCCACCAACAATGCCGTCAGAAGGGTTGATTAAGCTAATAACGAAAACCAGTACCATGACGATTAAAATGAATGGCGCTATTTTACTGATAACCGCAATCATCTTATTGAAGCCCATGAGTACGGACATAATCAAAAGTAAAACCAGGCCTGTTGAACCGACAACATATGGTAAGCCGTAAAATTGGTTAACGATGGAGCCTGTTCCTGAAATCAGCTGGAGCAAGGTGAAGAATACGAAGGCTGCGGTATAGTAGTAAACGGCTGTCCCGACATATTTTCCTAAGAACCAAGTGAATACTTCTTTCGGATCAGACAAGTCATATTTCTTACAGACAAATATAATTGCGAATGCCAGTGCTGCGATCATAACCTGCTGAATGATGACGCCGAAGATTCCCATAACACCGTGTGTACCGTAAGACTGGAAAAACTCCTGCCCTGTTCCAGTTGATGCGCCAATATAGTAAGCAATCATCGCACCGGTCATGCCGAAGACGAACGATGGGCGGATACCCTTATTTTTTTCTACCATAATTATTTCTCTCCTTTAACCGTAAGTTTAGTGTATAAACGGTCATCGACGGTCTCTTGAGTGCTATACAAGCACGCTGTATTAAAAGCTCGCCCAGTACAGGATGACGGACACTGTAATGGGCGCTGAGTGCTTTTAATGAGAGATAACGATTAGTGACTGACGTGAGTTTCTTTAGCTAGTCACAAGAGATTTTGCAGTTAAAAGCTTTCTTGGGAAGTTGGCTAAGGTTTCAAAGCCAGTTTCTGTAACAACGACAGATTCACTAATGGATACGCCGAAGTTGTCTAAATACATACCTGGGATACAGTGGAAAGTCATGCCAGGTTCAAAGACTGTTTTGTCTCCTGGACGTAGACTTGCTGTATGCTCGCCCCAATCAGGTGGATAGTTAAGTCCCATTGAATAGCCAATACGAGACTCCTTGTGGTGACCATATTTTTTCAAGACTTTGCTCCAGGCTGCTTCAACGTCTTCTGCTGTATTTCCTGGCTTGAACTGCTCAAGAGCTGCATTCAGACCTTCAACCGTGATCTCAGCTGTTTCTATAACTTCTTTAGACGGTTCACCGATAGCAATCGTTCTGGCAAGTGGTGAATGATATCTCTGGTGACAGCCGGCAATCTCAACGGATACCACTGTGTTTTCAGGGTAGCGCTTGTCGGACCAGGTCAAGTGAGGAGCGCCTGCTGTTTCGCCTTCCGGAAGCATTGGCACGATAGACGTATAGTCCCCGCCGAATTCATCGGTTCCTTTAATTTGTGCCGCATAGATCGCAGCAACCACGTCGTTCTCACGTACACCAGCTCCGATAGTATCAAGTGTCGCCTGCATAGCTTTTTCAACAATCACACCCGCACGTTTCATCAGCATGATTTCAGTTGGAGACTTGACGATTCTGACCCAGTTCACCAGAAGGTCCGCATTTTTGAAGGTTGCATTCGGCATACCTTTTTGAAGCTGAGCAAAGGCTTTGGCAGTAAAGTAATAGTTGTCCATTTCAAGACCGATGTTTTTCTTATCCAGTCCCAGCTCTGCCATGACTTTGCAAACATAGTCCATTGGGTGCTTAGTCAGACTTTGAACGTGGTCGTCACTGTAAGCACGAACGTGTTCTTTGTCCAGCCAGGTAGTCTTGACGACACCTGAGAAAGCATCCATGTAGCGGCCGATAAAGTAAGGCATTTCTTCATTTATGTCAACAAGGACCATTTGATGGACATAAAATGACCAGGCATTATGACCAGTCAAGTAGCACATGTTGGCAGGATCCGTAATCAGTAAAGCATCAATTCCCTTCTCCTGCATACTCTTCTTCACTTTATCCAGACGCTGTAAGTACTCTTCTTTTTTGATATCAATCATGTTAGCAACTCCTTTTATCTGTTTTATTTTTTAAAGTTTATGACCTATTTTAGAAATTCCAAAGCTGTAAAGACGTGCAGGCTGACTCCATTTAAAAGCGTGTCTTCATCAATGTCAAAGTTAGATGCATGATGAGGATAGTGTGTGCCTTTTTCTTTGTCGCCTGTACCAATGAAAACAAATGCGCCGGGTATGCCTGCTCGGTTTATAAATTCTGAGAAATCCTCTCCAGCTAGACAAGAGTATGGCTGCACTTGACTGGCGTCTACAAAGTGAGGCAAGACATTTTCTTTCATGAAATCAACACTGTCTTCGTCATTGATGACGGAGTAGCTGCTAGGAACAATCTCCAGTTCATATTCCATATCATGAGCAGCACAGATGCCGTCCACTAGACGTCTGAATCGTTTTCTCGGGTGCTGAGGTGTATCATCAGATCCGTCATAAACGTAGCGTAAGGTACCTTCCATATTGACCGTGCTTGCAAGAGCATTGTAGGAACCATCAGAAATTATTTTTCCAAATGCAATGACTGTCGGGTCTAATACTGAAATTTCACGGGTCTGCAGAGTCTGTGCAGACATGACGATGTTTGCCGCACATGGCACTGGATCTTTTGCTTCGTGTGGAGCAGAAGAGTGTCCGCCCTTCCCTTTGACAGTCAGTCTGAAAATGAACATTTCGCCCATAATTGGACCGGCTTGCAAGCCGACTTTGCCACTTTCAATCTGAGACCAGAGGTGAACCCCAAAGGAAGCATCCACTTTCGGATTTTCCAGGACGCCTTCTTCTATCATGAACTTGGCGCCTTCTTCCTCTTCATTCGGCTGGAAAACCAGCTTGATGTTGCCGACCAGTTCATCTTCGTATTTCTTGAGAATCTTGGCAGCCACCATCAGCATAGCTGTATGACCATCGTGACCGCAGGCATGCATGACGCCAGGGTTTTCTGAAGCGAATTCAAGGCCTGTTTCTTCAGTGACGGGCAGTGCGTCCATATCCGCTCTGAGTAAAACAGTCTTGCCTTCTTTTCTCCCTTTGATTAAGCCCACAACACCTGTGGTATACATGCGTTGTGTCGGTATGCCTAAATCATTCAAATAGTTTTCCACTATTTCAGATGTGCGGAATTCCTGCGTTCCTAACTCGGGGTTACGGTGAAAGTCACGGCGCAGGGCAATGACCTCATCTTTATACGATGCAATTTCTTTTTTCAAACGTTCCAGATCCAGCAGTGTTGATTCCATTTACGATTTCCTCCTCTGAACTCATTAGTGATTGAATTGACTAGCTTAAGATTTTACAGTGCTATCTTCTTTTGTTAACAGTGCCAGTGACTGCTCAAGGTCGTTAATTAAGTCTTCAACGTCTTCGATACCGACTGAGATTCTAATTTGTCCGTCGTAGATGCTGGATGCTTCTCTTTCTTCAGGACTCATGTCAAAGTGACTCATTGATGGAGAGTGCTGAATAAGTGAATCCACGTTTCCTAAGCTGGTAGCCAGGCTGAACACTTTCATGTTGTTCATAACGGTTCTAACTGAATCCATTCCACCGTCTAAGTCGAAACTCATCAGGCCGCCAAAACCGCCGTTCATTTGTTTTTTCGCAATGTGGTGTGTCGGATGGCTTTCCAGACCTGGGTAGTAAACATTTGTTACCATTGGGTGCTGTTCAAGGTACTCGGCAACCTGCATAGCGTTAGTACATGTCTTCTCCATGCGAACACCAAGTGTCTTCATCCCTTGAGTTACTTGCCATGCGCCGAATGGGTCAATAACTTGTCCAAGTGTCTGCAGGTAAGGCATGCGACATCTATGAATGCGCGCTTCGTCTCCTACAATCACCCCAGCTGTGACTGAACCATGACCAGCCAGGAATTTAGTTGCGGAGTGTACCACTAAGTCTGCGCCCAATGTCAAAGGTTTCTGAAGATAAGGCGATGCGAATGTGGAGTCCACAATGAGTGTGATGTCGTCGTATTCATTTTTGATATCAGCAATCGCTTTGATATCTGAAATCTTCAATGTCGGATTCGCTGGTGTTTCAACGTAGACGACTTTGGTGTTTTCACGAATCGCTTCTTTAATATTTTGAGGGTCTGTCGTATCGACTCGAGTAATCTCAATGCCGTAGTTGTTCAGAACCTGTGCGAAGAGTGTGTAGCTGCAGCCGTAGATAACATCTCCGATAACCGCGTGATCGCCAGCTTTCAGTGAACTCATGACTGCGATTGAGATAGCACCCATGCCTGATGCCACTGCCAGTCCTGCGTCGCCTTCTTCAAGGATTGCCATTCTCTTTTCCAGTTCATCCGCATTCGGTCCGCCAAAGCGAGTGTAGACAAAGCCTTCTTCAACGTTCTGGTTCAAGTGAACCGCTGTGTCAAAATCTTTCAAGATATATGTGGATGTCTGATAGATTGGACTGACGTGAGTCATGGCGTTTGGCTTATAGCTGCCTTCCACCTCTGCATGTTTTTGTGCTGCGTGTAGTAAATCTGTATTCATTCCCATTATTAATTCCTCCATCTGTATATTTTGTGAAAAGTTAAACAATTACAAGAGTGCAATAAGCACAAAATGAGTGCGCTTACATTATTTTAGAAAAAATAAATGCCTATCGCCTTCTTATATTATCTAACAAATCCCGTAAGTTGATTTATGTTTCTTACAAGGCTTATGTTATAATATTGGTAACGCTTCAGCAACGTACAATAGTATAGTATTAACTAAACACTTTGTACTACACTTTGTAGGAGGAAAGTATGTTTACCTTAAATGATTTCTTAAACCTTCCCTTGATGGAAGAAGCTGACTTATTGACTAGTAAGCTAGATGTTTCACAAAAACCAGTTCAGTATATCTCTGTCCAGGAACCCCCCGTTGAGGGCTTTATCAGGGAAAACGAGATTATCCTATCGACTGCTATCGCTTTGGATAATCAGGAGGCACTCTTTAAGTTCGTACAGAATGTCTGTCACTTTAATGCTGCGGCTTTAATCTTTTCTTTTGTTCCGGACTCAAATTTGACCATCAATCAGGCTATTATTGACTTTGCTTACGAACATCAGTTTCCGATTATTGAGATACCTTGGGATCTGCGTTTTTCGGATGTCACCGAAGCTGTCATTACTGAACTGAAACGGATAGAATCCAAGGACGAATCCAGCTGCGCAGAACTGCAGAAAGAAATACTGCAGCTTTATTTTGTCAAAAAGAGTCTGGATGATGTGGCTAGACTTATAGCTGAAAAAACCCGGCATTCGGTCAAAATAATGGACCGAAATAGAAATGAAAAAGGCGCCTGTCTTCTGCAGCGTACGGATTATTTTCACGAGATGGACATTGAAGTAAATGACAATGTGTATGGCTATCTGTATCTATCCGTTGAGCCGGCTATGGAGACTGAACCAGTTAACGTTGAGCTGCTCAACCATTACATTAATGTTCCACTTTCTCTCTGGTTTGAAAAAGAGGAAGTTATTAATATTACTGGCTTAAAGATTCGGAATGACTATGTATGGAAACTGGCTATTGAAAAAAACAATACACAGGAGATTATTAATCAGGGCGTGCAACTGGGATTTGATATGAACACCTTGTACTTCTGTGCCCTGCTCAAGCTGGATCCTAAAGATACAGAGCTTCATTCCTATGACCCGGAGATGATTACGAAAACTGAAAAAAATATGCTTGCTTTATTGAAAGAAAAAGATATCAGATCGCTCTTGAGCTATAAAAATGAACGCTTTATCCTTTTTTTGGAAAATAAACCGGATAGTAATGTGTCAGAGTTGCTTGATGATTTGGAAAAAAGCATACTTGAGAGTATCACAGTTAAAGATTTCCACTGGGGTATAGCCGAAAAGCCCATTGAGACAACAAATTTCCCCGAACAATACAGGAAAGCCAAGGTTGCTTTGGAACAGGCCATTGATTTAAATATCTCCCGCCTGAACTTTAAACAGAGCCGCATAACCAGTCTTGTGAATCAGATGACACCTCATAAAAAAGCCAGAGAACAGGCCATTGAATTGTTGAATCCCATTCTGACCAATAATCGATTGAATGAAAACGGGATGGATTTAATTGAGACCATTGTTGTCTATATCAAAAGCAACTTCAATACGAGTAAAACCTCGCGCGAACTGATGCTTCACCGCCAGTCTCTTCTCTATCGTCTGGAAAAATTCGAAGAGCTCACGCAGTTGTCTTTGACTAATGCGGATGACTTGTTTCTTCTCCAGTATTATCTGAGACTGCTGAACAAATTTGATTAAATAAGTGAAAAAGCAGGGTGATAGTATGCCAGAACACACGCAAGCCAAAACGATACCTATTGACACGCTGCAGAATAGAATCAGTCATGCATTTCATTCTGCCAGCCCCTTCCCTTCTGACAAAATGAAGAAAGTGTCTTTGGTAAAGAAACTATGGAATGAACACCGGCTCAAAAGACTTGTGAACAAGGCTTTAGACGAACTGGACCCGCTCCTCCCTATTATCGAAGAGCATATTGAATCGGGCACAGAGACGCTTTCTCCTGAACTGGAAGAGGTCAAAGTGTTGATGGTCAGGTTGCTGCATAAGCTGGATAAGCAGAAGCTCTTATTTGATGAGCCCTTTTTAACCTTTTTCATAGAAAAGGGGTACATGACGGTGGCCGAAGAATTTGTGCAGCGGGTTAGAAAAGAAGATGGCCAATTAAGTAACGAAGAGATTTTTCAGGCCCTTCGCAACGTCTGGATAATGAACAGCCTGCAGATTTTCTGGGAGCTTCCTTTAAAACTAAACACCCCCATGACGGCTTACAGTCTGCTCTACCCTTACACAGATAACTTCCTGGACGATGCAGCCATTGATTCTGATGCCAAAAGAGCATTCAATGAACGCTTAAGCCGGTCGCTGGCTGGTGAGCACGTTTCTTCAGAATCTCCTTCAGAAAGGCGAATCTTTTCGTTAGTAGAAAGTATTTTAGATATTTATCCAATTCAGACCCATCCGGAAGTAACGGAAAGTATTCAGCTTATTCATCAGGCTCAGATTGACAGTATGCGTCAGTGTCTTCCAGCTGACTTGGCTCGTGAAGACGTGCTGGCCATCAGTTTATTTAAAGGTGGAACGTCAGTTTTAGCAGATGCCTATCTTGTAAAAGGGTCGCTGACCGAAAAGGAAATGGTCTTTGCCTATAATTACGGTGCGTTTCTGCAGCTGCTGGATGACCTGCAGGATGTGAAGAGTGATCAGGAAGAAGGCAATCAGACACTGTTCAGTGTAAAACAGTCTAAGGAAGACAGGGTTGAATTGATCAGGCAGCTTATTTCGTTAATTACTGTCATCAACAGTCCGGAAGAAAATGATACCCCTGTCCAAATCAAAATGAAAAAAGTGATTGCAAATTGCACGATGCTGATGGTGATGGAGACCATTGGGAAAAATCCTGATCTGGTCACCTCCTCTTTTTACAAAGAGCTGGAAGCTGCGTCAAAGGTTAGACTAAAGACCTATACAGCTTTGGAGTCGAAAATCAAAAAGACGATGGCATTTTAAATTGTGTCATTAAAACAGTAAAACAGGATGTGAATGCTATGTGTTTAATAACCTTAAGCCTTAATCAGCACTCCGACTACCCGCTGATTGTTGTCCAGAACCGCGATGAGTTTTACAATCGGCCATCAGAATCTCTTCATTTCTGGGAAGATGAACCAAATGTTTTGGCCGGACGCGATACCCGCCACGGTGGAACCTGGTCTGGCATAACTCGAACCGGTCGTTTCGCGTCCTTGAATAACCGGCCCTTTACCGATTTTGAACCTAAAAAAGAAACACGTTCACGCGGCGACTTAGTTAAAAATTATTTAGCTAGTGAGGACTCCCCTGAGGCCTGGCTTCAGAAAATGCTGGATCAGCGAAGAGATTATGACAGCTATCAAATGGTCTTTGGCACACTGGAAAACTTATATGTGTACTCTAATTCAATGGATAGAATCTGTTCTTTAAAGCCAGGCCTCCACTCTTTCAGCAATACGGATGACGAGCTAAGTCAGTATAAACTGGACCGTTCGTGTGATTTAGTAGAAGACTACTTAAACAGTCACTCGGAACCTGTACTGGATGAGCTGGTCGCATTATTCAGTGATACGGAAAAAGCTGAATATTTTGGAAATCTACCGTCTGAACTTTCACAGGAAACGGCACGCACACATTCAGCCATTTTCATTGAAGGACAGGATTTCGGCACAGTCAATACGACCGCACTCCTCGTCAAGCAGTCCGGCGAAGTTAAAGTGAAAGAACAGCGCTACGACCAGAATAAACAAGGTGAAGCAACCGAAAAAAGCTTTCTGCTGCATTCTGATGGGATTTAGGCAGAGGAAAGTTTATAGGTACAATAAAGAAACACTCTCAATTTTCTGAGAGTGTTTTCTTAATCTACAGATGAAAAGGCTCGGCTGACCGAGCCTTCCCTTATATTATTGTAAAGACGAGTTCAAAATAAAAAAGTAGAAGAAGTTGTCACTAAACACGCTTAGTGACAACTTCTAGATAAAAACTCCCGAGGAAATGGTCTCCAAATGATTTTTGAGGTCAGTTCCAGAGCTAATTCATAATTAACTGGTCTCAATAGGCTCTTTGAAACTACTTCATAAAAATTTTGAAGATGAACTGTTCTCAAAACCGTTTTAGTGGCACGTTCTCAGAAACTTCCCACAGGAACTGGTCACTATATCGTTTTAGAGACCACTTCAGTTCAGTATCTATGAATAAACTTGCTTCAATGAATTCCTATGATACTAATTTTCACGCTCGTCCAGTGGTATTTGCGTATACTCCTGAAGCCAGTCGTCGATTTGAAAGATCTGCTACTTTTAATATTTAAATTGATACTATAGAATGTAATTTTTCCTCTATATAGCGCCACTCTTGATTTAAGTTCAGTGTTATTATGTCTAACTTCTTTCCACTAATTACGTGAGAATCACTCACAATTGTTGATTCATCAGGTTGAGCATAGACCAATATCCCTCTAATCTTTTTAAAGGGTTTTGTTTGCTCCCAATTATTCATATAGGCATACATCTGATACAGGTTGTTACTTCTATGCGTATAAGAATTCCCAATTTTGTTTGAAAAAGCGCCATCCTTATAAAATTTGGCGTCAATTATAATGACTTCATTCTTATTTTCAAGTACAACATCGGTTTCCATTCTAGGTAACCTATTCTCCTGAGAAGAATCAGCAATCGCCCAATTAATATGAGGACTATGGACTTTGTAACAATCGCTGTGGTGTTTCTTATAAAAGTTCAGGAGAAACTTTTCATAAAGTGTGCTTAGTCGCTCTCTTTCAAAAATTTCCTGTAGAGAGTTCCCTGATTCCTCACTCATCAATAATTCTTCAATAACAAAGTAGCAAATATTCATGAGCAGTTCATATCGTTTATTATTCCTATGAAATATCATTTCCTGCCAATCTATATCTCTCAAAGGTATTAAAGAAGAATCTGAAAAGAACGGTAGCAGCGACCTTATGCTTTGCTGTTGTTCTTTAGTGACTTCTTTTTTGTTTCTGAGTAATTGATACAATGTTGTTTTTAATATTTGATTATAGATTATATCTGCTGAATACTCATCATATTGAATAGCCACTTTTTTATGAATAAGAGTTCTTTCTCTGATACTTCTGACTATTTGAATACTTCCTCTGACAGTTGAAGTGATGTCCTCTTCTTCTTTGTAGCCTTTGTGTAACCCTCTTTTAACTTGCTGCTTTGTACCAATAATGAGTAATTCTGCCAATAATTCAAACGCTGTATCAAATGATTCCCCGGTAACCTTCTCATAGGCTTTTGAATTCAGACCGTCAAAGTAGTAAGTCAACATGTAAAAAATATTTTTGATAGGTGAACCAATTTCATAACTAACTTTTTAAAAAAGGAAACACTCGTCTAATTTCAAAATGACTATTTTTTAAAAATTACACGGCTATTTCTTTTCTGTTCTTTCTCTCAGCTAACCGTTGGTTTGCAT
>NZ_BAAGPH010000010.1:0-13355 GCF_054784355.1 Alkalibacterium psychrotolerans
CGAGTGGAGAATATTCTTTTCCATATCTATATTTTACCCCATCTATATTTTACCCCATCTATTCTTAAAGATAAAACGTTAACCAACTGTGTCATACCAGCCTTTATTTTATAATCCCTTATACTATTAAAAAGAAGAATCCGAAGATTCTTCTTTTCCTCATTCTATTATTTGATTAATTCGTAGATTGCTTCAGCATAAATAGCCATTGCACGCATTAAGTCGTCGACAGCCATAAATTCGTTCGCCTGGTGCATCGTATCGACACTGTCAGGGAACATGGCACCGTAAGCAACGCCGCGTTCCATTAGACGGCCATACGTTCCGCCACCGATAACCTGTTCATGCGCTTCAAGACCTGTCTGACGATGATATACGTCCAGCAGAGTCGTTACAAGCGGATCATTGGCAGGGACGTAATGTGGTTCTTTTCCGACTGATTTGGACAAGCTGACATCATACTGAGACAATTTGTCCTGGAAAGTAGCAAACAGTTTATCTTCGGTTGTACCTTGAGGATAACGCATGTTTACAGTAATTTTTCCACTTTCACCAGCTTTATAAGCGAAGACGCCTGGGTTTGAAGTCAATTCACCCATTACTGAATCGGTAATGTCAATTCCGAGCTTCTTGCCTTCCGGATCATCATGCAAGTATAAGGCAGTAATTTCCAGGAATGTCTTGGCATCCTTGGCAAAATCAAAGTCTGAAAGGAAACGTGCCAAGTAAGTCGCTGCATTTACGCCGCTTGCCGGCTTGCTTCCGTGAGCTGCTTTACCAGTGAATTCCAAAGTTACCTGGTCACCGTCAACTGCTGCTGTTCCTGTAACAGGCAGCCCGTTCAAGAAGTCATTCAGAGCAGCCTCAATCTCAGCAGGGTTTGCCCCTTTAACAACGGCTACGGCATCTTGAGGAACCATGTTCGGTCTCAAGCCTGATTCGAACTGAACGAGTTCATAAGTCGCGCCGCTTCCGTCTGCTTTTGTTTCAATAAAGACAGTTGAGTTCCCTTTTTCACCATTAATAATAGGGAATGTTGCATCGGGTGAAAAACCAAAGTCCGGTTCCGGTTCTGTCTCAAGATAATGTTTGATGCCTTTCCATTCACTTTCCTCGTCCGTTCCAATAATGAAACGTACTTTTTTGGAAACTGGAAGGTTCAAGTCTTTAATCATTTTAACAGCATAGTAAGCAGCCATTCCTGGTCCTTTGTCATCGCTTGAACCACGGGCATATAGGCGGCCATCTTTGATAACCGGTTCAAATGGATCGGTTTCCCATCCAGTACCCGTTGGCACTACGTCAACGTGTGCGAGCACGCCTAGTGTTTCGTCGCCGTCGCCAAATTCGATGTGTCCAGCCCAGTTGTCGACATTTTTAGTCGTGAAACCGTCGCGCTCACCTAGCGCAAGAAAAGCTTCCAATGCTTCTTTCGGTCCAGGTCCTACAGGTGCTTCCTCAGTTGCTTTATCGTCATCACGCACGCTGTCTATGCGCAGTAAATCGAATAAATCTTCGAAAAAGGCTTCCTGACGTTTTTCTGCTTCTGCTTTCCAGTCAATTGTGTGTTCTGTCATACTTCATATTCCTCCTAGTCTTTATCGTGTCTCTTTTATCATTTTATCATTTATTTCACTAAACTCCAATTAAAGATATTGTTTTCACTTCCTGCATCCTGCTCCTTCTATTTTAAAAAAGGTCTGACGTGACTGTTTTAACGGGAAGGAGTAAACTAATGGAAAGGAGGGTTTTTCGATGGAAAAAATTACGAAAGAAAAAGTCGAGACCTTTATTCCACAAAGAAAAAAAGAAAGCTATAAAGGGACGTACGGTCGGGTGCTGTTTGTCGGTGGGAATCAGAACATGGGCGGCGCCATTATGCTTTCGGCTTCGGCCGGAGTACACAGTGGAGCCGGTTTAGTCACGGTTGTTACTCATCCGAGTAATCAGGCGGCACTTCATAGCAGGCTGCCAGAAGCCATGTTCCTGCCTTTTACTGATTTGGATCAGCTGAAAAAGACAGTTGATACCATGGATGTTATCTTAGTTGGTCCGGGTCTCGGGCGTGATGAACAGGCGACGAAAATACTGAAGGCCGTCTATGAAACAGTGGAAGCTGATCAGACCCTGATTCTTGATGGGGATGCTATTTATCTGCATGTGAATGAAATCCTGCCGCGACCCGCTGCATCAGTTATTTTCACTCCTCACTTGGGCGAATGGCGGACGCTGACCGGGCTACCAGTCGACGAACAGTACCTGGAAACCAATCACTCCAAAGCTGTTGATATGGATGCAGTCATTGTTCTTAAAAAGAGTCGGACGGAAGTGTATTATGGTGAGGAAGTCTGGCAAAATACAGCCGGAAACCCGGCAATGGCGACTGGTGGTATGGGCGATACCCTGGCAGGCATGATAGCCGGTTTCGTTGCGCAATTCGATGACGACAAAGAGGCAGTATTATCTGCTGTCTACCTGCATAGCTATATCGCAGACGAGCTGGCCAAAAATCAGTATGTTACGCTGCCGACTCATATTATTGAGCAAATCCCCAAAACCAT
Source organism: Alkalibacterium psychrotolerans (assembly GCF_054784355.1). NCBI lineage: Bacteria > Bacillati > Bacillota > Bacilli > Lactobacillales > Carnobacteriaceae > Alkalibacterium > Alkalibacterium psychrotolerans. Next base: position 2,562 of record NZ_BAAGPH010000010.1, read on the forward strand.
GAAAGACTTCGCTAATAAAGTCGGCAAGCTTCGCTTTATCTGAAGGTGACGTGTCCAAATAAAGATTATCTACTTCCCAGTTGTTCTGTCAGTGAGCCTCTTCCCTTTGACTGACTGTATTGTCATCTGTTCGAAAAAACGGTACAATCAGACAGATAGAACTTTACGATAAAAGGGTGTACACAATGAAATCACGAAAATTTTCACTGGGATGGATGAGCTTTTGGGTCTTTTTACTGGGCTTTATTCTCATGATGATGCGGCTTGAATTGCTTTACTTCTTTGGTATTGCCGGCTTTTTCATTTATTCACTATGGTCCATGCCTCAGGCCAGTGAGTATGTAACTAAAGAGGAGCATGAACAGGATAAAACAAAAATGAAGTGGACGATGGCCCTTGCTTTTTCTTATATTGCAGCAGGCTTCCTTGCACTTATATTACTGACGTTTGTCCTGTAAAACTGCATCCACTAACGATTTGAAGACAACTGCTTCGGCAGTTGCCTTTTTCCTTTGTAAAGATTTAGGAATCTTACTTCTGATAAAGCTATAATTTGTTGGACGTGCTCTTTAATCGGTATAAGTATTTAACATTACGGCAAAAAGTCATGCCGATTAAGGGCTATTTGAAACAAGTTTTTCTAAAGTCTGAATAAACTCATGCCGATTAAGGCTAATCGAAACAAGTTTTGCAAAATCCCGTGTAAACTCATACCGATTAGAGGGTATTCGGTACAAGTTTTGTAGTCTGTGCCAAACTAATCAGGTAAATGAAATTAAAAACCATACGAGAAGGAGTCGTGTCTAGCATCCTTCTCGTGTGGTTTTGTTTTATGCCTTTTTAAGCATCTCTAGTTCTTCTTCAGTCAATTCTCGGTAAGTTCCCAGCTCCAGATTCTTATCCAGAGTCAGCGGGCCCATCGACAGTCGTTTCAAATAAACGACTTCTTTACCAACGGCCTTCATCATGCGCTTGACCTGGTGAAACTTGCCTTCCTGAATAGTCAGTTCAATTTTAGATGTTTGGTTCTCTTCGTCCGATTCTAAAATTGTCAGTTCAGCTGGAAGTGTCTGGTAATCATCGTCCAGCGTGACACCCTTTTTAAAGGCCTCAATGTCTTCTTCCGTCACCACGCCGTCAATTTCTGCGTAGTAGGTCTTATCGACATGGTGCTTGGGCGACAGCAGTCGGTGAGTCAGCTTGCCGTCATTCGTCAGCAGGAGCAACCCTTCCGTGTCGATATCCAAACGTCCGACTGGATGCGGTTCCTGCAAACTGTCTTGGATTTCCATCAGGTCAAGAACCGTTTCATGCATCAAGTCTTCCGTTGCACTGATGACGCCTTGTGGCTTATTCATCATGAAATAAACAAATTCCTGATAGTCCAGTTCTTCTCCGCCCACAGTAATACTGTCCGTATCCGGATCGACATGAGTTTTAGGATTCACTTCAACGACTCCGTTAACTTCAACAATTTTCGTTTTAAGCAATTTCTTGACTTCTTTTCGTGTACCGAGCCCGCTGTGTGCGAGCAGTTTATCTAATCGCATACTGCACTCCTTTGTTTGTATCTGGTTTAATTGTCACATTTTACAATCTTAATTCATACGTAGTTTTCTTCTTACGCGAGCTGCCTGTCCACCAATTAGACGGTCTGCCAGTCTGGATTTCAGTACCAGATATCCGTAAATCAGCATACCTACACCTGACAGTATGAGTAAACTGATCAGCGAGTGCATCGTCCGTTCGTAAGTCAGGACGAAACTCAGGCCCCACTTCGCAAGCAAGGTTCCGGCTCCCATAATCAATGAGAATATCAGAATCAGCAATGATCGGCGGAATAAGCGTGATGCTGAGTAGTGGGTATGGTCGTGGAAAATTTTCATCATCAAGCCACAGCTCACTGTAAAGCCGGCAATCGAAGACAGCAGCATACCGTATGGGCCGAATAAAGCAACAAAAATGACTTGAGTCACGACTTTTGTCACCAGACCAAGCATCAGCGCTTTAATAGCTGGACGGGTTAAATCGGCAGCCTGGAGCATATTACCCAGCACTGCATACAAGGCGACAAAAATACTGAGAATGGCAGACACCTGGGTAATGCGTGTGCCTAAATCGTTGTGTCCGTAGAAAATAGTATACAGCGGTTCTGAAACGACCATCATGCCGATAGCCGCAGGGAAAATGGCAAAGTTCAGTAACTGAATCCCTTTGGAAAACTGTCTCTTCACTTCATTCATATTGTCTTTTGCAATCAGGTCACTGATTAAAGGAACCGATGCAATCGCCAATGCCGAACCAAATGATGTCAGGACCATAATCAGTTTATGGGCGTTCGCCTGGGTAATCCCGTACGTCTGCTGAATCATCGGCCCACTCATATCTGAGAACCGTTCCATGATAGGTGCGTAGGTTAACTGGTCGACAATCTGGAAGACAATAATTCCTGTAGCGATAATAATAAACGGAATAGATGTCTTGATGATGCTTTTAATCAGCTGGTTAGGAGAAATAGAGACTTCTCCCTTACTCTCTTCCGGCTCATAGTTGAAAGCTGTCTTCATTCGTTTCAGTGTATAGCCCAAATAAGCTAAGGAGAAAACTGCTCCAATAAAGGCTGCAAAGGTTGAGAATGCAACCGCCGTTACGACTTCCCCTGCATAGACTTGTCTGATTAAGTAAACAGTGGACAACAGGAAGATAATCCGGCTGATCTGTTCGAGTATCTGTGATATGGCTGACGGGGCCATTTTATTATGTCCCTGAATGAATCCCCTCGTGACACTTTGAGACGGAATGATCAGCAAGGCAGGGGTCAGTGACCGCATAATCAGCACGGCTTCACTGGCATTCGCAGATGGACTGGCTTCTGCCAGGATCGGTGCGATGATAAACATAATCACGGCAGACAAAACACCGGTAAAGGCCATGATTTTAAGGCCTTGTTTAAAGATTGATTTCGAGACTTCGTATTCACCCAGAGCATTGTAGTAACTCACCTGTTTGGATATGGCACTCGGCACTCCGGCTGTTGCCAATGCGAGGAAGAAACCATAAGGTGTGTACCCCATCTGATAGAGTGCGTTAGCCGCATCCCCTGGTCCCTGACCGCCCATCCAAGCGTACCATGGAATAATATATAAGGCACCCAGTATGCGGGATATCATGCTCCCGGCAGTCATCCAGGCTGTACCACTTATCATTTTCTGATCGTGCGATTGTTCTTTCGGAACGATTTTAGTTGTATCCGACTCCATTAATTGTACCCTCTTTTCACTCGTTGGCACCTGACAAACTGGCTGTCATATGCACTCTTTACTGCGTCTATTCAAAGAAAAAAGGAGCAAGGTGCTCCTTTGTAACAGACTCTATTTTACTGCTTTCTCCAATCAGGTGCAATCTTTTGACCAAAAGATTCGAAAATTCTCCATTCTTTCCCTTAACTTCTTAGTCAAAACATTATTCCTGCATTAATCAGACAGCTGCTGATGGGCAAACGAACGGTACAGATTGTGTTGGGCCATAAGTTCCTGATGCTTTCCTTTCCCAGTCACTCTGCCGTTTTCAATAAAGATAATCGTATCCGCATCCACAATGGTACTAAAGCGGTGTGCGATGACAAATGTCGTTCGGCCATTCATTAGTTTATCCAATGCCTGAGACACATATTGTTCTGACTGACTGTCCAGACTGGCAGTTGCTTCATCCATCATGAGTATTTTCGGATCCCTTAAAAAGGCCCGGGCGATATTTATCCGCTGGCGCTGTCCACCTGAAAGTTTCAGGCCGCGTTCGCCAATCGTTTCTTCCAGCTGGTCCGGAAGCTCTTTGACAAACTCTTTTGCGTAAGCCATTTCAAGGACCTGCCAGAGTCGCTCATCCGGAATTTTATCGGCATCTTCCAAACCGTAACACAAGTTTGTCCGAATCGTACCTGACATCATAGCATTTTCCTGTGAGACATACCCAATCTGACTTCTCCAGGACTTTAAGTCAATCGACTGAACAGGAAAACTACCTGCTCGAATCTCACCACTTTCAGGAATATAAAAGCGTTCAAGTAAAGCAAAAACGGTCGATTTCCCGCCGCCACTTGGTCCGGCAAAGGCAATTTTCTGTCCCGGTTCTGCTGTAAAAGATACAGAATGAATGACTTCTTTTTCATCTTCATAGGAAAAACTGACTGCATCAAAGACTATCGGCAAATGACTCAAGTCAACTGCTTCTCCGGCTGTGATTTCTTCCTCTTCTTCTAGAATAGCAGAAATTCGCTCGGTGGCCCCTGCCGCTTTCTGCATTTGCATGAAAAAGTTCATAAATGTAACCACTGGAAAAATAATCTGAAAGAGGTACAAGAGAAAAGCAACCAACTCGCCTGTGGTCATCTGACCCTGCGCTACTCTTACCCCACCGTAACCAATGACAAATACCATGACACCCATCATAAGTGTATAAATCAGCGGCCCGATGATAGCCATGTATTTGGCTTCTTTCAAACCTATGCGGTAGAGGTTATCGATGTCTTTGTTCCCTTTGACTTGTTCAAACGTTTCTGCCGTTGATGATTTCATTAGTCTGACTTCAGCAATGGTCTGCTGGATTTTTCCTGAAAAAACCGCTGTCTCATCCTGCATTTCACGGGATACTTTGGCTATTCGTCTGCCGAGTGGCCGTGTGAGAATCAGTGCCAGCGGAACGGCTGTCAGCATAACGACCGTCATCTGCCAGTCCATCAGTACAAGAATGATGAAAATACCTGTCAGCGACAAGATGCCATTGATAAACTGCGGGAAAAAAGATGAAATCAGATTCTGTACAATGGTTGTATCATTGGTGATTCGACTGACCACTTCTCCTGATGCGTAACGGTCAAAAAAACGAACCGGCAGTTTGATGACCTTTTCCCATAAAAAGGAACGGAGACGCGCAACGACCCCCTGACCTATTTTATGAAGAACATAATTCGAGAAACCATTGAACACGACTTGAATGATAAAAATTCCGATTATCAAAGCCGCCATCCACGGGGTAAACTGCTCAAATTCTATTCCATCAATAAAGCGCTGCGTCGCCAAGGGAATCATCAGTTGAGTTCCTGTAGTCAGTAAACTGCCGGTTAAACCGATGGCAATCAAACCTTTAGAAATATTGGTAGACCAGATGAGCCGACTGAATTTTTTTAAATCCTGTTTCGTAGGTGTTTTAAGCTCTGAGGCTTTCTGCATTCTTAACCCTCTTTTCTAGACAAACAGAAAAAGGGAGGCCGAACCTCCCCTAATCTTTAATTAGTTGGCTACTATATTCACCAGTTTACCAGGAACCACGATCACTTTTCTGATTGTTTTTCCTTCAAGGTGTTCCTGCATTTTTTCGTGATTCAAGGCCATTTGTTCCAGCTCATCTTTAGAAATGGATTTTGAAGCCAGGCTTCTCGCGCGAAGTTTCCCGTTAACCTGGAAAACAACTTCGACTTCGTCAGTGACCAGTTTTGTTTCATCATACGTCGGCCACTCTTCGTACGTGACTCCATCTTCTGATCCGGTAATTCTGGCCCATAGCTCTTCTCCTAAATGAGGGGCTATCGGTGCCAGCATCTGAATGAATCCTTTGACGTATTCAAGAGGCAGTCCGTCAACTTTATAAGCGGCATTAGTGAATACCATCAACTGAGAAATACCGGTATTAAACTGAAGATTGTCATAGTCTTCGGTGACTTTTTTAACCGTCTGGTGATAGACGACTTCCAGTGATTTATCGTTTAAGGTTGTAATGCGGTCTCTCACTTTACCGTCTTCATCGATAAACAGACGCCAGACACGGTCCAGGAATTTACGTGAGCCTTCCAGGCCGTCTTCGCTCCAGGCAATCGCCGCATCAAGTGGTCCCATGAACATTTCATAGACGCGGAGAGTGTCGGCTCCGAATTCTTCCACAACATCATCCGGATTCACTACATTTCCTTTTGACTTGGACATTTTCTCGTTGTTTTCACCAAGGATCATACCCTGGTTATACAGTTTCTGGAACGGTTCTTTTGTCGGTACAATTCCCAGGTCATAAAGAAATTTATGCCAGAAGCGGGCGTACAGCAAGTGAAGCACCGCATGCTCGGCTCCTCCGATATACAAATCGACCGGCAGCCATTTCTTCAGCTTCTCAGGATCAGCCAGCTGTGTATCATTGGACGGATCGATGAAACGCAGGAAGTACCATGAACTTCCAGCCCACTGCGGCATGGTGTTCGTGTCTCTCTTGCCTTTCATCCCTGTTTTTTCATCCACCACATTAACCCAGTCATGAATATTGGCGAGTGGTGACTCACCGGTACCAGATGGCTTGATTTCATCCGTTACAGGAAGGGCAACAGGCAGGTCTTCTTCCGCTACAACCGTTGAGGTGCCGTCTTCCCAGTGAATAACCGGAATGGGTTCACCCCAATAGCGCTGACGGGCAAACAACCAGTCTCTCAGACGGTAGGTAATTTTACGTTCGCCAATGGCTTCTTCTTCCAAGAAGCTGCACATTTTTTCAATGGCCGCTTCTTTATCCAAGCCATTGATAAAGTCGGAATTAATGTGCACGCCGTCACCTGCATACGCTTCTTTTTCAGGTTCAGCTCCTTCAATGACCGAGCGAATCTCCAAATCATATTTCTGGGCAAATTCATAATCGCGTTCATCGTGAGCCGGTACAGCCATGATTGCACCTGTACCATAAGATGCTAAAACATAGTCGGCAATCCAAATCGGCATATCTTCATTTGTGACCGGATTAATAGCATAGGCACCGGTAAAGACGCCGGACTTGTCTTTATTCAAATCTGTCCGTTCCAAATCGGACTTTTTGTCCGCTTCTTTGCGGTAAGTTTCGACTGCTTCTTTTTGTTCAGGAGACGTAATGGCATCCACCAGTTTCGATTCTGGAGCCAGTACGGCATAGGTTGCGCCGAACAAGGTATCCGGGCGGGTTGTGAAGACGTCGAAAGACTGGTCAGAATCTTTAACTTTAAAGGTTACTTCTGCTCCTTCTGACTTGCCAATCCAGTTACGCTGCATGTCTTTAATGTGTTCCGGCCAGTCAACGTCTTCCAGGTCGTCCAGCAGACGATCAGCATAGGCAGTAATCTTCAGCATCCACTGCTTCATCGGCTTGCGGTAGACCGGATGACCTCCACGCTCGGATTTTCCGTCAATGACTTCTTCGTTTGCCAATACGGTTCCTAGGGCCGGGCACCAGTTAACCGGTACTTCTGCTTCATAAGCAAGGTCTTTTTCAACCAGTTTAGTAAAAACCCACTGAGTCCATTTGTAATAGTCCGGGTCGGTTGTATTAATTTCCTTTTCCCAGTCATAACTGAAACCTAGAGACTTGATTTGACGTTTAAAGGTCTGAATATTTTTTTCGGTAAATTCAGCGGGGTCATTCCCGGTATCCAGCGCATACTGTTCTGCCGGCAGGCCAAACGCATCCCAGCCCATCGGGTGAAGCACATTGTATCCTTGAGCCCGTTTCATACGGGAAATGATGTCCGTCGCTGTGTAGCCTTCAGGGTGGCCCACATGTAACCCTTGACCTGATGGATAAGGAAACATATCAAGCGCGTAAAAGTATTCTTTTGAGTCATCCTCTGTCGTTTTAAACGTGTTATTGCTTTCCCAGTACTGCTGCCATTTTTTCTCAATTGTCTGATGATTAAAAGACATATTATTCTCTCCTTTTTTGTATATAAAAAACCCTATAAATAGCAATTGTCTGCTACTTATAGGGCGTTAGTCGTCGCGGTACCACCTATTTTTATTGCTTTATCTGCATAAGGGATAAACCAACCTCTGCTCCTTAACGCGGAAAACGGCTTAGAGTACTCTATTCCCCAAAGCAACTTCCAGGCGAGTTCAGTAGTCTTCCTGTGTATTTTCACCAGCCATACACTCTCTAAATAGGAAAGAGGAACTTACTAATCCTGTACAGTCTTTCTTCTCTTTCGTCTATTCTACCAAAGCAGGAGAGAAGCCGCAATCTTATTTTAGTTTTTCCATCTCGTTTGCGACAAATTCAACTTCTGTTCCGACGACAACCTGCAAATTATTACTGCCAGTTTTTCTCATTCCCGGCACATTAGCTTCCTTAATCCGTCTCTCGTTCACTATTCCCATATCCTTCAGTTCCATACGCAAGCGCGTTGCACAATAATCCAGACTGACTAAGTTATCGTGTCCACCCACGCCGTCAAGAATAATACGGGCTTTTCGCTCGTGTTCGCTTTCGTCTGATGAGTCTGAAACATTTGCTGTTGGAGCAGCAGGAGCAGTTGTATCGCCTGCAAATGAGCCATCATCAAGATTGGCTTCTTCCCCACGACCTGGTGTGCTTAAATTGAACTTCCCGATAGCAAACCTGAAACCGAAATAATAAACGACCGCAAAGACCAGTCCCTGCACAATCAGCATATACGGCTGGTTCGCTAATGGAAGGTTGAAGCTTAAGAGACCGTCAATAAAGCCGGCACTGAATCCAAATCCCGCAGTCCATCCGAAGAAAGCTGCAATAAATAGAGACAAGCCAGTGAATAACGCATGAAGCACATACAGAGCTGGAGCGACAAACATAAAGGCAAATTCAATTGGTTCCGTTACGCCTGTGAAGAAAGAAGCGAAACCGGCTGCCAACATCAGTGATCCTACACGTTTCTTCTGATCATCGTCTGCCATGTGGTAGATTGCCAGACCACCTGCTGGAAGACCAAACATCATGACCGGGAAGAAACCTCCCTGGTACATACCAGTAACACCCAGTTCACCTGTACCGGCCCAGAAATTACCGATATCATTAATACCGATAAGATCAAACCAGAAAACTGAGTTCAAGGCATGGTGTAAGCCAGTTGGAATGAGTAGGCGGTTAAAGAAGCCATACAGACCAGCTCCGACTGATCCCAATTCACTCATAAATGTACCAAAAGTAACTAGCGCACCAAAGACTGGTGGCCAGATTAATAGAAATGCTCCGACTACAACTAGTGACACAACTGCAGTAATGATTGGAGGGAGTCGTCGACCACTGAAGAAAGCCAGTGCCTGTGGCAATTCTGTTGCGCTGAACTTATTATATATAGTCGCTCCAATAATACCGACTAAGATACCCGTAAAGGCTGTCTCGATATTATTGAAAGCAATATCAACTTCCTCCACTGGAATACTCTGCAGATTAGCTACCGTCCCAGGACTTAACATAGAAGTCGTAACCAGCCAACCCACTAACCCACTTAAAGCGGCGGCCCCGTTTTTATCTTTCGACATGCCTAGTGCTACCCCTAAGGCAAATAGGATACCCAAGTTATCGATGATTGACGCACCTGCACCAATTAAGAAGGCAGCAACGACACTTTCGCCTCCCCATCCACTTGGGTCTATCCAGTAGCCTATCCCCATCAGTATAGCAGCCGCTGGTAAAACTGCTACCGGAAGCATCAAGGATCGACCTAAACGTTGTAAATACTTCATTTCTTTTCGCTCCTTTTTCTTGGGATCATCTTTTTTAATTAATAATGATTACTGTTAAGAATATACTAAAAAAGATGTCACCATCATTATACTGAAACCGTTAACTTTATGCTAGTTTTAACCTATTTATAGTTAACGAAAACGCCCTACAGATTAATTCATCAATGATGAGTTAATCTGCAGGGCGTAAAACCTTACTTTTTCACAGTCAATTTCTGATTCACAAATATTAAATCACTTGTTAGATGATTCAGTTCTTTAAGCTCTCTTACTGATAGACTATATTGTCTGGCAATGTGAGACAGTGTATCACCCAATGAAACGGTGTGAACACTTCTCTGCTCTTCTATAACAGGCTTAGCAGATAGCTGATTGTTAATCGATAATTTCTGGTTCACAAAAATGATGTCACTCTTCAGACTGTTCCACTCTTGCAGCTGCGCCACTGTTGTATTGTGCGTGCGCGCAATCCCACTTAGTGTATCGCCGGCTTTAACCGTGTAGCTTGCCTCAGTCGGCTTAACCGGCTCTGCTGGTTTCGGTGATGGTGTTTCTGGTTTGGGAGCTTCTTCTTTCTGGGAAGAAACAATTAAGCGTTGACCAATAAAAATGCGATCCGCATTTTCCAAGTCGTTCCAGTCACGAAGCTGAGTCACTGTGGTATTATTTGTACGCGCAATCCCACTCAGTGTATCGCCTGATTTTACTGTGTAATTCGCTTCACCTGGTTTAGCCGGTTCAGCTGGTGTTGGTGCTGGGACTACAGGCTTTGGAGCTTCTTCTTTCTGGGAAGAAACAATTAAGCGTTGACCAATAAAAATGCGATCCGCATTTTCCAAGTCGTTCCAGTCACGAAGCTGAGTCACTGTGGTATTATTTGTACGCGCAATCCCACTCAGTGTATCGCCTGCTTTAACTGTATAGCTTGCCTCAACTGGTTTGGCTGGTTTTGGTACTGATGTTTCAGGTTGTGGTGCTTCTTCTTTCTGGGAAGAGACAATTAAACGCTGCCCAATAAAAATGCGATCCGCATTTTCCAAGTTATTCCAGTCGCGAAGTTGCGTCACTGTGGTATTGTTTGTACGCGCAATCCCACTCAGTGTGTCGCCTGCTTTAACTGTATAGCTTGCCTCACCTGGTTTGGCTGGTTCCGCTGGTGTTGGTGCTGGTGTTTCTAGTTTCGGAGCTTCTTCTTTCTGAGCAGAAATCACTAAACGCTGACCTACAAAGATGCGGTCTGCATTTTCCAAGTTATTCCAGTCACGAAGCTGAGTCACTGTGGTATTGTTTG
>NZ_BAAGPH010000011.1:0-53916 GCF_054784355.1 Alkalibacterium psychrotolerans
AGAAGGTTCATTTAGTTAAAATCTACTTCGAGAACGCACTATTTTGTAGAAAAATTCCCAATTTTTCCAAGAACGATTAATTTATTCAAGAAACCAGCTTAAATTATAGAGCTATGAATTATTCAGGGTATTGAGTGGTACGTAAATTTTCTAAAAAATACTCTGTAACTCAATGGAGTGTCCTAAAAAAGTACTAGACGACAGAACGTGTTAACAATGTCTCGCTCTCCACATGTGTTGAGATAATAGTAGTTACAGTGAAAAAATCTCCAAATGATTTTTTATACAAACTCTTTTCTTGTTCGAGAAAATTATTTTTCACTACCTAATACTTTTTTTACTTCTTCAAGTTCACTTAAATATCCCATGATAGTTAAAGTATCCCCTTTACATACTTTGGTATCAGCTTTTGGATTAAAAATATATTCATCAGTGCCAGCTCGAAGCATTCCTAGAATGATTGCCTTAGAGGTTACTAATTCCTTAATACTATCAAAGTCCGTATTAATAAATTCGGAACGATCATCAATAGTAAATTCTTCCACAACTAGTTGCTCTTGATCATTCTTAGTCAACAGATCCAAAGAATGAGATAGCGATGGCTTCTCTATATGTGCTAACATCCGGTCCGAGATTAATCTGTCCATCATTAGAACTTTTTTTACTCCAGCTTTCTTTAAGTTTCTATATGCTTCTTTTCCTGATGCCCCACATACAATATCTAGGGATGAATCTAATTCTTTTACCGAAAAAACGGTATAAAGTACTTCACTATTATCTGAAAAGGTAATAACAATCCCTTGAGATTTTTTTATACCGGCTTTCATCAACGTGTCAACATTTTTAGCATTACCACAAACATGAGGTTCATTCAGACTTTTTAATTGCTTGCATTTCTTTTCGTGTTTTTCAACAAAAACATATTCCTGATCATGGATTTTTAATTCAGCGGCAATGCTTTTTCCTAATTTACCATAACCACAGATAATGTATTTGTTGGGGTGGTTTTTAGAATACATATTGCTATTACCTCCTAAATTGATAACTATATCAGAACACTCGTACAGTATAAATAGCTTCCTTACTACTATCGAAATTAACTAGTAAACACCATATACACTCAGTGCATCTTGGGTGTATATAATACCATTACCCGGTTTATTTATTTCAAGCTTTTCTCTGATGGACGATATGATAGATTCTGTGGTATCATTTTTGGCTAAAATGATTACCATCTCTTTTTCAGGTTCTATTTCCATATCAAAAACTTTAGTTGTTTCATTCACACCAGAACCTCTTGCATTAATGATGGTACCTCCTCTTGAGCCTGCACTCTTTGCAGCCTCTACAACATCGTCTGCCTTTCCTCTATCGACAATCGTCACAATAATTTGATAGAGCGGCTGATCAACCACTTGGCTTTTGTCTTCCTTGAGGATACTTGACCGAGAGCCTATAACTTCAACTGTACTCGTAGTGAACGCAATACCATGATGGGGTTTATCGAATTTAAATTGCTTGCTTAATTTATCTAAGGTATTTTCAGCAACCTCACGATTGGCAATCATTAAGACTACTTCTTTTTTTTCATCATACAAGGATAAAAAGTTTAAAAAAGGATTAATGATTGTGCCTCTCCCTAAGAGAATCGTTCCACCGGAAACACCATATTTCTTAGCCTGACGCAGAACCTTTGTACCTATGCCATGATTCACTATGACATAAATTAAATCGTATATTTTAACACCATCTAGACTACTCATCTGTTTCTACATCCCCTTTTCTTTTTGATCTAATTGAGAAAATCAAACCTAGCATCTGTAAAGTAATTATGGGCATCATCGCTGCCATGGCAATCATTCCGAATCCGTCAATAATGACATCAGCACCTTCAAATGCACCCGCTGCTCCTTGAATAAATGCCAGGATAAATGTTGCAGTCATTGGACCTGTTGCCACTCCACCGGCATCAAAGGCAATTCCCACAAACAGTTTTGGTGTAAAAAACATTAGCCCTAAGCTTATTAAATAACCTGGTAATAAGTAATGCCACAATTGAATAGAAGGAACTAATATACGAATGACCGACAGTAAAACGGCTCCTCCTACACCAGCTGACAATGAAACTAAAACAGCAGGCCGTTTGACATAACCACTCGTGACATCTTCAATTTGCTGAGTCAGTACGTGAACAGCCGGCTCAGCTAAAATAGTCGCCACACCTAAAATAAACCCAATTATGAGTATATAGACTTTGTTATCAAGTAATGCTAAATCATTCCCAATAGCAGTACCCACATCCATGAATCCAGCATTGACTCCTACCAAAAAGATTAATAATCCGATAAAAGAATAAAGAAACCCTGTGAGTAATTTACGAAACTCTTTTTTCTTCAATTTAAAGACTAGTTTCTGGAGAATCAGCAAAATCATTAATACTGGGAGAATGGCTATAAAGCTTTCCAGTATATATGTTGGTGTCATCTCTATAAAAGGCTGAAGGATAGTTTGTGTTTCAATCACTTCCGTCTCAATCCCAGCTGATAACGGCTCTGAATTAGATACTATCTCGAGAATTAAAACGGATATGATGGCTCCTGTAGATGCTATAGCGATCAAACCGAAACTGTCTTTTTCTGAAGCTTTCGTATCCTTTTTCAGTTTAGAGATACCTACAGAGAGAGACAATATAAAGGGAACCGCTAGTATTCCTGTTGTAGATCCAGAAGCATCAAACGCAATAGCCAGAAATTCACGAGACGCAAATATAGCTAAAATGAAAATAGTTAAGTACAACGCCATAAGTATTTTAAACAATGGTATATTATAAAATATTCTAAGGAACCCTAATGCTAGCATAAGAGCTAACCCTAAAGAGACTACAATTAAAATATTTGTTGAAGCTATTTGGCCAGATGTAACACTTTCAACTTGATTGGCGAGCACCAGTAATCCCGGTTCTGCAATAGATATAAAGAAACCAAGGATAGCGCCTGCTATCAGTACAATCCACAACTTATTCGTCTTAGCTAATGACTTCCCTGTATAATTTCCTAATGGAGTAATACCAAGGTCAACTCCCAGAAGAAAAATAGTTAAACCCACTATGACGAATAAAGCACCAATAACGAATCGAGTAATATAGATAGAATCCATTGGAACTATGGTGAAATTTAATAAAAACACTAAGAATATAATTGGCAAAACAGCGAATAATACTTCCTTTAGTTTGGAGTTAGCAATATTCAACACAGTCATCCTTTCTTAAATTTTAATACAGTGACTTTTTTATAATTAAGTTATTCTATAGCCATGCTCATTAGAAATCACTAACTATTCAAGCATACCATATACTTCATTGATGTTTTGAACAAAGATAACTCCCTTACCAGGTTTATCAATTTCTACTTCTTCTCTTATTGATGATACAATTGATTCAGTGGAATCAGAATTAGACAGAATATAAACCATTTCTTTTTCTGGCTCAATCTCCATATTGAAAATTTTATTGGTTTCGTGAATACCTGCTCCTCTTGCATTGATAATTGTTCCACCTTTTGAACCAGCCAATTTGGCAGCATCTATGACATCTTCTGCTTTTCCTCGATCTACAATAGTAATAATCATTTGGTACATTTAGTCCTTCTCCTCTCCTGACTCTTTATTTATAATGTATTGATTTTACCCTCTCAGTTCTTCTAATCTATCCAACGTTTCTTATGGCCTCCACATTAAACACTACATAAATGCTCAATTGATTACAGTTATTAGTTATATTCTAAATACCAGAACTTCTCTTTGAATAGAAACTCTGGTATCTGAACATGACTATAAAACATACTTACTTATTTTAATGACAGCTTCACTACACTCTCGATGTGTGTGGAGATGATAGTACGTACAAATCAAAAATAGAAGTAGTACTTGCCATAGTACATATAATATTCACCTATTTAAATACATGTATCGTTTAAAATAAATTCTACTATAACCTAAACAGGTTTTAGTAATTAATGATAACTGCCAAAGGAAGTCTTCTATTTCTCCTTTTTAATTGATCATCGTTTAAAGGAACTTATCCAGTGCAAACCTACGCTTGCGGGAAATCATCGACAAATAATAAAATGGTGCATAGCAAAGTCAATAATTTTACATTTGCGACCGTCTATTTCTTATATACCCAGGTATCGAATGTTTCATTTGAATCTGTCTGAAAAAGATTTTTCAGACGCATGTCAGCCCAATCTACGTTATCTGCCTCGAAAATAATCGACTGATTAGCCACGAGTAATTCATCAATAACAGACAATGCAAAGCTATCAAATGTTATTTCATCTCTTGAGCATATATAAGCAATTTCATTATCTTCTATAAAAGCGACGTGTTGAATATTATCATTACTTTTAGCATAGAAAACCTCAGTAGTCATATCCTTTATAAATGTATCGAAAGTAGCTGTCAAAGGATTTATCGTTTCGTGAGTCTCCTTATAGTAATTAAATAATAGGTTACTACATTCATTATATGCACTTTGATCCCGATTTGCTTTGAAAATTTTGCTTTTTCGAGAAGGTAAACCAGATAACAAATCCTTTTTATTTACTTCCATCTCATGGCACATTCTAACTTTAATAAATCCCTGAGACGCTAAAAAATTAGCTTTCTGCGTTTCAAGAGAAGATAACATAACTTGCAGCGGACTTTTCTCTTCCTCAGAAATCATCTTAAAAATATTCCTTTCATCGATTCTTTCCACACTATACAAATCGAAATCGACATAACAGTTATTCAAATGATAAGGATTTCTATATGTCTTAACTTTAGCCAATTGCTCTCCATCTTTATTTATTACATATTCTTCTTTATGCTTAGTAATATTCACCTTCATGTCTTCTCCTTAAACTAAACCACGAATTATGATAAGCTTTTATTTAACAAGTTTCTACTCTAATACTTCTTTACATTGACTAATAAACTACCTTCTTAATAATTCTTGAGATGATAGTGCATACACTGTAAAAATAGAAGTAGTACTTACCGTGTTTTTATATCCTTGAATTGTAATAATAAAATTACATATTTACTTCTGAAACAAACTCGTCAGTTAATTCAATCGGATTTAAGATTTTGTATTTGATAGTGACTGTACTATTTAACTCATGTTCTCTATCTAAATTTATTTTTACAACTTTTCCCACAGCTACAATATTTTCTTGGTTAATCCAAACAAGTCCATCGCCTATCTTAAGTTTGACTGCCCATTCTATAGACGTCATGTTATCAAGGTTTAAATCATCTGGTGTCTTTATCTGCTCAAAGTCATTAAAATTAGGCATGCTCATAAGAGTAGATACTTTCTTATACGACCATATAGTATCTGCGCCAGCTGTTGACCAATTAGTTACAAAATCCATGGGTGGAATTCCTATATTAAAATCTCCACCATTAAGTAAATACCTAAAACTAACAGTACCCTCAGTCTTAACTTCATAATGCATCAGCTTTGTTATCTTATCTTTAAAATTAATACGTTCTGTATAATCAAAGTACTTCTCCACACTAGTTTCAGGTTTTACTTGATTTAACGTAATCGATTCTTCTCTAAGGGTTTTAATTAACTCAGTCATACCTATTTCATTCTTTGATGAAAATGGATTTTTAAATACTAATTTCGAAACATAATCCTCTTTAAAAATTTCAGGTAAATTCTGAAAGTTCCCATTTTCTATAACTGGTATTACAAAAGGACTCTGAGCCATTTTCTTCAACAAATTAATTTCTTTATTAACTCCAGTCCCTTCATTCTCCATCTTCTTAACATAAGTCTCTGTGCATATGCAAATAAGATAACGAGAACTATTTATGCCTTCCTGCATATACTTCTCGAGATTTGTTCCTGGACGATTTTCAAAAATATCTAAAGAAACAGTAAAACCCCATTTTTTCAAGTAAACTGCTAGCCATTGAGCAAAATCTTTAACTTTCGAGTCTTCATCTTTATCTTCTTCCCACGCATAGGATATAAATATGTTTTTATTCATATTTCGTTTCCTTTCAATATATTAGTATTCACAGATAGTCTCTTTCAGAAGATACTAACAAAATAAATTTACTTAAAACTTCACTTTAATGTACTCCTTTAAAATCAACATCCGAAACAGATAGGAGCTTTTTTACAAGCTCCTATCAAATATCAATTCATTAAGCTCTGCTCGTATTCCCCGCCAATTAGGTAAGTATTGGTCCATGTAGGCTTTGAAGCGCTCGTTATGTTTCCTTTCAAGAAAATGCACCATTTCATGGACGATGATGTACTCTAAGCAGCGTGGATTCTTTTTAGCTAGTTCCAGGTTCAACCAGATACGTCTGACACTTTCGTTACATGTGCCCCACTTTGTTCTCATGAGCTTAATGCCCCAGTCTTCTACGGTAACGCCCATAATCGATTCCCATTTTTCAATATACTCAGGAACCATTTGCTTGAGCTCTGTTCGATACCACTCATTAACAACCTTTTCCCGCTGCTCTCTAGTACTATCTGGTCTGACATACAAATCCATGTACTTCTTGTTCCGTAGTTCAACTCGTTGTTTCTCAGGAGATTCTATAACGTTCATTAAGTAGCGACTTCCTAAGAAATAATGGCTTTCTCCTGAAACAAATTCTCTCACACTTTGCCTATCTTGCAGCTTAAACTGCTTTCTCTGTTTCTTTATCCAGGCAATTTTTGATATAACAAAAAGTCTTATCGCTTCTTCATCCATGTCCTCTGGAACAGCCAGTCTCACTCTTCCAGCAGGCGGATGAACTGAAAGGTGGACGTTTTTGATATCTTTTCTATAGAATTCAATCTCTATGCCGTTTATATTTAGGGCATTCACTCTAATATTCACCTTGATTCTTTATTATTTCCATGACGACATCCAAATGTTCTTCAGCATCTAAATACTTCACTACAACATTTTTCACTCTGCGTTCTTTTATCTTATTCCCTCTCCATCCATCAGGAATGTTCAATTGCAAGTCTTTATCCAACGCCATAACAACGTCCTCTTCTTGATCTAGATTATCGTACAGGGCTCTCTTGCCGCTTGAGTTAATAGTTTTCGGATAGCTCTCAGATTGTGCTGGATCTTTTGCCTTCTTGCTTAATGCAATGACTTCTTGCAGGTATTCCTTATAACTAATCACTTGTTCTTTTCTTAAACGTATGATTTCATCTAAAAGTACCGACATCTTCTCATAATACTTTGGGTTAGTCGGTGTTTCATCGGTGATCAACTTCCGTACATTATTTTCAATTGTTTCTGCAACAGCTTCTTGATTACCCTTGATGCCTTCTGGAAGAGAGTCTAAGGCTTCCTCACCTTTCACTTCAATCAAATCAATAAGTGACATATCATCGAAGGCTGAGATTGTCTCACTGTCTTTCGCTGAAATGTATGAGTCTATAAGATGGCGCATACCACCTTCATAGCTTTTTAGATCGATATAATCGCCGGCAGCATGCATGACTTCACGTCTAACGTTGTCATAATATTTTGTAGCGTCACTTATTTCTCTGATTTCTTTATCAGTAAACCCTACTTCATGCATATCATTGGCTATATTAGCATAAGCACGAATAAATGCCGTCACGTGTTTATACAAAGCCAGTCGTTTGGATTCATTGTTTTTTACTGCTTCGCTCTCTAACGTATCCTCAGCGACGAAGTATCTAATGTAAGCCAAAGTATCTTTAGGTGGAGCTACAGGCTCACAGAGGGCTTCCAGACTCTCGTAGGCCGTTTCCAGACGTTCCTTTGCGTGGTCTAATCGATTAGATAGTAATCCATCAATATCTTCTTCGTCATAATCTTCAAAAGCTTCAGAAGTATAATCTTCTACTGACCGCTCCAAGCTTTTAAACAAATCTTTATAATCGATAATATAGCCATAGTCTTTATCTTCACTGTCTAAGCGATTCACTCGGCATATGGCTTGGAAAAGACCATGATCGCGCATGCTTTTATCTATATAGAGATAGGTAGCAGGCGGTGCGTCAAACCCTGTAAGAAGTTTATCTACAACAATAAGCAACTTCATTTGGGCCGGTTCATCAATAAACTGTTTCTTTATTTCTTCTTCGAAATCTTCCGGATTTTTTCCGTTAAGCATCTCTTGATATATTTCATACTTCTCTATATTTTCTGTATCCTGATCTTCTCCTGTCGTTTCGCCTTTCACATCTGATATGTTTGGTGAGTAAGATGTCACAATAGCGCACTTTTTAAATCCTTCTGACTGGAAAAGCTCATAATACTTGCAAGCTTCATACACACTGCTGGCAACAAGCATGGCATTGCCTTGGCCGTTTTGTAGGCGATCTTTGGTCTCCATATCGTAGATGATATCCGTTACGATTTTTGACAGTCGTGACTTAGAGCTAAGTACTTTCTGGAGCGTTCCCCATCTTTGCTTAAGTTTAACAATGGCGTAATCTGTAAGTCCTCTGGTTTTTGCTTCAAACCATTTGTCAATTTTATCTTGAGAAGATATCTCCTGATCGACGTCTCTCGCTTCATACTGGAGATCAAGGACCACGTTGTCTTTGACTGCCTCATCAAATTTGTAAGTATGGATATAGCCACCAAAGACTTCTATGCTTTTCTGCTTATCTTTCTTAAGTAGCGGTGTTCCTGTAAATCCAATGAATACGGCGTTGGGCAGAATCAGTTTCATGGCTTCATGGAGTCTACCAGATTGTGTCCGGTGACATTCATCGACAAAGACATAAACATCTCCTTTCGCCTTGAAGTCTTTTGGCAAGTTCTTCTTCAGTTCGTCGATATACTGATTATAGTCAGACTCTTTCAAATTACCATCTTTTCTACCGAATTTGTGAATGAGGGAACCCAGGAGAAGCGGCGTTGTAGCATTCAACTTCTCTATAAGGTCATTGCCACTTTGAGTACGGTAGAGTTCTTCATCGACACCTTTAAACACTTTCTCGATCTGTTTATCCAATTCGTCCCGATCTGTAATGATCAATATTCTGGAATTAGCTATATTCTCTCTTATCCACTTGGCCAACCATACCATGGTCAAGCTCTTTCCGCTCCCCTGGGTATGCCAAATAATCCCACCTTCACGCTGTTTCACTTTATCAGCAGATGCTCTTACGCCAAAATACTGATTGGGTCGGCACAACTTCTTTACCCCTCTGTCGAAAACAATAAAGTCATGAATGATTTCAAGCAGTCTTTCCTTATGACACATGCCTATGATTTGCTTATCAAGGGTATAGTCTTCACCGCTCATTAGAGCATCGATTTCCATTGATAATTCGTCGTCAGCTTTACTGTCTTCTTTCCAGCTGAGATAATACTTTTCTTTTGTTTCTATAGTTCCATATCGCATACCACTTGTATCATTACCTGCCATAAGAAGCTGCATCGTATTGAAAAACGGTCTTATGAAGGTAGAGTTTTGGTTATCCAGGTTCTGTCGGATCCCTTCTGAGATAGAAACGGTACTTCGTTTTAATTCGATGACTCCTAAAGCGATTCCATTTACATACAGTACAATGTCGGGGCGCTTTTTATGCTCGCCCTCGACAGATACTTCTTCAGCAATATAGAAGTCATTATCATAAACATCTTCAAAATTGATAAATGATACGGTCTGATAATTTTCACCTATGTGTTCTTTTACTTGAGCACCATACCGGATAAGTGAGTAAACCTCTTTATTAGCATAGTAAAGCTTGTCCACCTGAGTTTTAGCTGCTTTAACCAGCTTATCTATTGCTCTATCAATAAGCTCCTTGCTGTAGCCTTTCTTATTCAAATATTTTTTTAGATATTCTTCTTCGACAGCAGTATTATTTTCACGATCATGCCAGTTCCCAAGACAGATGTAATCAAGCGTATTAGAAAAAAGCTTGATTACCCTATCCTGCGTTTTCCTTTCAACTAGACCTACACCATTCATATCAACCGAATCCTCCCCGTCAAGAGTTCCTGCATCATGCCTTGTTTAATTTTTTTGTATTTTTCTAACTTTTCTTCCAATACTTTTATTTCTGCATCCATGTCAGATAAGACTTCTGCTATGGCTTTTTGTTCTGAAATTTCTGGCAAAAGAATTTCCATATCTGCAATCATTTCCATACGAACCGAATCTACAGACGACTTTGCTGTCATAGCCATTATTCTATTCAAAAAATTAAAACTAAAATACAAATAGAAATAGTACCCATTAACTTGACTATTAAAATCACTAATTTTATAAACTCGTTGGTGAAAATCGAATTTACCATCAATATAGTGGAAAACTTTACCAGTACCAACCCCATCCCCTGCTGTTAGAACTGCTTCTCCTTCAAATGAGTATGAATCTATCCTTTCAACTGTTAAAGATCTCACGAAAAACGGATAAGCTCCATTGGGATTGTTATCTTGAGTATTTTTAGAACCTGTTGATATACTTGCGATATTTTTAATCTTTTCAGTTATCCATTCCCTATTAAATCCTGGTAATCGCTTCTTGCCAGTCAAAAGCTGTTGCATTGCTCCTTTCTTTATCTTCTTCTTTTTATCAATCAGTTTTTCAAGTGATTGAATAAGATTATCAGTGTCCGTAAGAACCTCTGCTATGGCTTTTTGTTCTTCTATAGGAGGTAGAGCAACAGGATAATTATTTAGCGCAACAATATCTATACCAGTTTGTCCAGAACTTCTTCTAGATAATAGCTCTATGAATTTAAACAATGATTCTTGCTTGAGGAAATAATACAAATATTTTTTCTCTATTTTTTCTTTAGGTGTGGCTTTCATCAAAGCAACATTGTATGCACCACTTATTCCTCTTAAAATTTGAAATATTGGTGGACCGTACCTACCAATCATTATATCTTCAGTTGAACATTTCTTTTTCGCAAGCACTTCTGGGATAAAAGTTAAATAATTATCATTTTTATAGTCTCGAATCTGAATCAACCTAATGTATCCAGGTTTTCTTTCTTTTCTAAATGTAGTTTTGGGTGGTTGAGCCCCCCCTGAGAAAGATACCAAGTCTTTCACATTCATACTATTCCAATTTCCGGGTATAATTCCGGCTTCAGTATACTTATAGCTATTGGGAATATTTTTTTTTATTACCATTCAACTCCCATCCTCTCTAAGTGTTCATTAACTTTCTCAGAAAAGAATTGTACTTGTTCTTCAAGTTGAGGTAATGTCTCTTCGTACCTTTCAGCAAGCTCTTTAATTCTTGTTGTCAAACGATGTGAAACTTTATCCATCTCTTGAGTGACTTCTCCTGAAATAAACGGAATCCATTTTATATCAACTACTAGAGCCTTTATTTCATCTTCTGTCAACTTCTTATATTTTACATCAACCTCTTTACTCAATGTCTTTGTAGCTTCTTTAATATTTTTGTTTGCTGTCGATTCTTCATCCAGTAATCGCAGATACGTTTCTAAAGCTTCTAGTTCATCAACAGAATCCGCATCACTCTTAATTTCTTTGATACGCTTCTTCAAATTGCCTTTAGTAATGTTTCCTTTGTCATTCTTCACTTCTTCCAGGAGACCTTCTTCACCACTGTTTTCTTCTTCGAACTCTTCTTTCTGTCCAGTTATTTGTTCTTTTTCAGTATTAAAATTTTCTATAGCGGTCTTTTCTTCATTAAAATACTTGTCTATAATTACATCCTCTGGTACAAGGTCCTTATCTGCTATCCAGCCATTTTCGACAATCATATAGACATCGTCTTTCATTTCCGTCAACCAGTAATTCATTAAGTACTGATAAATATCGTACTGATCAATCAAAGTACGTTTAGAGAAAGATTCTAAAATATCTTCAGATATATCGCTTATCAACTCTTTAGGATTTTCATTGGAACCTATATTTTTAAAGCGATCTTTGTGCCTCTTTGCCCAACCGTTAATAACTAAATCAATTTCTTCAGAGTATTGAATAAACTCCGGATGGTTAAAAATCACGTCATTTATTTGTTCTTGTACTACCTGTAAATCGTAATAGCCGTCTCTTTCATTCGGTTCAAATAAAGTCTCTTTCAAGGTAGGGTACACGTCCCAATACTTCTGCAGCTCATCTATGTCTCTTGCAGGTATGCCACCTTTTAAATGCGCAAATATATCTTGGATATCGTCTTCTTCCTGATTATCGATGTATCTTGGAATATTGAGATTGTATTCATTGCTCTCAATTTCTTCTACAGAGACCATTCTTGAATACTTAGGTCTCTCATGATAATTATTAAATACATCGATAATCTTGTGTACATCCTGCTCCTGAAGTCTGTTTTTATTCCCGTCTTTAATAAAACCTTTGCTGGCATCTATCATAAATATACCTTTTCTTGCTTCTGCATTTTCTTTATCAATTACCAGAATAGCAGCAGGAATCCCCGTACCATAAAACAAGTTTGCAGGTAATCCAATGATACCTTTTAGATAACCTTTTTTAATGACTTTTTCTCGTATAACCGCTTCTGCATTCCCTCTAAAGAGCACACCATGAGGCAGGATGATTGCTCCTTTACCTTTTTTGCTCTTCAGCGACTTAATGAAGTGTAGTAGGAAAGCATAGTCCCCATTCTTTGCGGGTGGAATACCATAACCGGTGAACCGGTCAAATTCATCATTTTGCGGATCGATACCACTGCTCCATGACTTCGTCGAAAAAGGCGGATTGGCGACCGCAAAATCAAATGTCTTGAGAGTCCCATCATTATCCTTAAATTCAGGAGAAGAAAGGGTATCTCCCTGCTTAATCTCTGCAATTTCATTTCCATGAAGGATCATATTCATTTTAGCTAAGGCTACCGTCGCATTATCCTTTTCCTGACCGTATATAGTAACGCCTCTTTCAGCCTCATCAGCTGCTTTTAACAATAACGATCCACTACCACATGTCGGGTCATATATTGTCTGAGACTGGCTTTTAGCTTTGTCTATACCAATAACTTTTGCCATTATCCGAGACACTTCAGAAGGTGTATAGAACTGTCCTTTACTCTTACCTGACTCTGTGGCAAAGTGCTTCATTAGATACTCATAAGCATCACCTAAAATATCGTCTCCCTCAGCACCATTTCCGCCAAAGTCCAGTTCAGGATCTTCGAATATTGCAACTAGGTTAGATAAGCGGTCAACCATTTCTTTACCTTTGCCAAGTTTATCTGTATCATTAAAGTCAGCAACGGTAATGACCCCTACTAAGTCGTTAGCATCACCCATTTTTCTAATAACCTTATTGGTTTTGTCACCAATTTCTTTATCCCCCTTTAGTGCAACTAAATCATTGAAACTTCCGCCCTGAGGAACTTCAATTAGGGCATTACCTTTACCATAATACTTATCCGTGACATAACGCATAAAGAGTAAAACAAGTATGTAATCTTTATATTGTGATGCATCCATCCCGCCTCTTAACTCATTACAACTATCCCATAATCTACTGTACAGTTCACTTTTCTTTATAGCCATTAGTGATTCTCCTTTTGAATAATTCGCTTTTTAGCTCATTACTGTATAGATTTACTCTAGATACTAACTTGCATTAATTCCACAAGTCATCAAACGTTCAATCCATAATACAGAAGTTCTGTTCCAATTATAACAAGCATCAACTATATTTAATATAGGAATTAATATCACTACTGAAATAACTAGTGTGAAGCTCAATTATAATGTTGCAACGGTTGTCCACATTATAATTAAATTGTTTTATTGATGTTGTTCCAAATATGTATTGAAGAACTAGTTTCATAACTTAACAGTTTCGGAACTAGTTTTTAATGCTATAGAAACCCCCTCCTACTGTTTCATAACTTATTTTCAATAATAGTTAATAGATTATTTGATTATTTATATGGATCAAAACAAAAAACTCAAGAAGCAGAGTAGGCTAAGCTACTCCGTTTCTTGAGTGAATGTATTTTCTATAAAGTTTATTTTAATCACTTCATTGTCAATAGTGTGATAGATTCCACATGACTCGTTTGTGGGAACATGTCTACTGGCTGAACTTCTTTTACAGAGTACCCGCCTTCAACTAGTAAAGCCAAGTCGCGAGCTAGAGTTGATGGGTTGCAGCTGACGTAAACCATTTTTTTCGGCTGCATGGTCAGTACAGCATCGATAAATTGACCATCGAGTCCTTTTCTTGGCGGGTCAACAACTAAAAGGTCTGCTTTTCGGTCTTCCTTGCTCCACTCAAGCATCACGTCTTCTGCTGCGCCTGCCTGGTAGGTCACATTTTCTATGCCGTTGAGTTCTGCATTGCGTTTCGCGTCTTCGACTGCCGGTTCAATTAATTCAATTCCATAAACCTGTTTGGCTTTTTCAGCCAACGCTAACGTGATTGTTCCGATTCCACAGTAAGCATCGATGACCGTTTCTTCTCCGGTCAATTCAGCCAGTTCCAGAACTTTGCTGTATAGTACCTCCGCTTGAGGTGTATTCACCTGGAAGAATGAACGGTGAGAAATTTCAAAGGTGTGGCCGAGTAGCTTGTCACGGTACTTGTCTTCGCCGTGCAGTATAATAACTTCCTGTCCCAAAATGACATTCGTCTTTTTAGGGTTCACATTCTGAACGATGCTAACCACTTCTGGTAAAGCCTCAAGGATATCTGGAACAATTTTACTGTGTGGGAAAAGTTTTGGTGTTCGAGTAACCAGAACAATCATCATTTCACCTGTATGGTAACCACGGCGAACAAGAATATGACGAAGATTTCCGGTATTTTCTTTTTCATTATATGGTTTGACACTGTATTTACGCATAATGTCACGTACCACTACAATAGCTTTGTCAATTTCCGGATCCTGAATTTTGAAATCTTCCATTGGAATTAAGTCGTGGCTGTTCTTTCTGAAGACCCCTGTTTCCATTTTTCCTTTCAGTTTACGGACGGGAATTTGTGCTTTGTTTCGGTAACCAAAAGGGTGGTCCATTCCGATAGTCTCATTTACCTTAACATTAGGCAGTTTGGCAATCTTCTGCAGA
Source organism: Alkalibacterium psychrotolerans (assembly GCF_054784355.1). Classification (NCBI taxonomy): domain Bacteria; kingdom Bacillati; phylum Bacillota; class Bacilli; order Lactobacillales; family Carnobacteriaceae; genus Alkalibacterium; species Alkalibacterium psychrotolerans. The sequence goes on from NZ_BAAGPH010000011.1 coordinate 15,026, forward strand.
ACATTTTCTACCTGATTTTTTTTGAAAGCCAGTTGTGCTTCATAGGATAAATGCTGCAGAGGCATGGTGCCAGTCTGGGCATACGCTTTATCTTTAATTTCAACTCGGTCCGAACTTTCCTTGACGATTTTCATCAATTTACCGACTCCAAAGGTTTTACCTTCTTTAATCACTTTGAAGTCGACTGTTTCTCCGATAAGAGCGCCTTCGATAAACACTGGATAGCCCTCGATTTTTGCTATGCCTAGGCCTTCATGGGTTAAATCAACTATTTCAGCTGCTTCGATTACATCATTTTTTGTTATAGGTGCAGTCGATTTATTTTGTTTATTCGTCATTACACGTCTCCTTAAATTATCATATTTATTACCAGTATACACTTACTAGAAAGACAGCGCACAGACCATTTCTGTGCGCTGGCATTCTTTATTCATCTTCTAATTGAGACACACCTTCAATAAATTCACTTTCCTTTTCAACTGTAATCGCATCGCGGCTGTCAATGGACAAATTCATATTCCTCAAGTCTGCGACAATTTCCATATGCTGCTTGTACATCGTAAATTCCGCAGGGGCGTCTCCGCCGTATTCACCGTCTATGTTAATCATTAACTGACTATGATTAAGCGTTTCGGCAACTACTTTTGAGGTCTTTGTATAAATTATTTTAGGATGGTGAATGTGCCTGCCGTCATTCAATATCTGAGTAATCAGTCGAAGGATTTCGGCTATATTAGTCGTTTTCACTATAATCAAAGTGAATTTTCCGTCGCCCAGTTTTTTATCTGGCGCAATTTTTTCAAAACCACCAACCGAATTAGTTAACGCGACAAAAATAAGGGAAGCCGTTCCTTCATAGTGTCCCGAATCGTAAGTGATCCTAACTGGAACTTTACCAATTTGAGGAAGCAGTTCTGCACCTTTGACAAAATAGGCAAGCGAACCAAAAACAGACTTCATATTTGCAGGTACATCATAAGTGACTTCTGTTAAAAAACCAGCTGCCCCAATATTCATAAAATAACGTTCTTGAGACGTTGTTTTGACTTTGCCGATATCCATTTTAACAAACTGATGATTTTGAATCAGCTCTGCGGCCTTAACAAAATCATTTCGAGGAATTTTTAATGCACGGGCATAGTCATTCGTTGTCCCTGCCGGAATAATCGCAAGCTTTGGTCTGTCTCGATGAGGCGCAATACCATTAATAACTTCATTAATAGTGCCGTCACCGCCTGCAGCGACAATCAAATTAAATCCCTCTCTTGTGCATCTGTCCGCTTCTATTTGGGCACTTAAAGGAGAAGGAGTCGTACAGTAGGTACTGGTTTCATACCCTTCTGCTTCATATACATTTAATATATCAGGAATGGAGCGTTTCAGAGTTTCTCTACCCGATGTTGGGTTGTATATAATTCTCGCTCGTCTGGTCATATCCCTGCCTCCTCCATCTTGTGCCTATTATCGTTTATCGAGTTCTTCTTTTAACAGTTTGTTGACCATTCCCGGGTTAGCCTGACCACGCGTCTGTTTCATCACTTGACCGACCAGGAAGCCGAGTGCACGGTCTTTCCCGTTTTTATAGTCTTCAATGGACTGTTCGTTTTTGTCCAGCGTTTCAGAAATCATTGGCAGCAGTTTAGATGGATCACTGAGCTGTACCCAGCCTTTTTCTTCGACAAGCGCTTTTACATCATCACTGCCGTTAGTAATCAGTTCTCTGAAGACTTTTTTGGCAATCTTGGAAGAAATCGTACCGTCTGCAATCAGGTTAATCATTTCTGCAAGAGCCTTCGGTGTGAGTTTCGTATCGTGTAGCTCAACCTGCTCGCTGTTCAAGTAAGCTGACACTTCTCCCATCAGCCAGTTTGATGCCTGTTTTGGATCCGCATTATGTGACACAGTATCCTGGAAGAAATCAGACATCTCAACAGTCGCTGTCAAGACAACCGCATCGTACTCGGGTAAACTGTATTCTTTGACGTAACGTTCCTGACGCTCTTTCGGCATTTCTGGAAGTGAGCGTGCCACTTCATTAATCCACTCGTCACTAATTTCAAGATTAGGAATATCCGGTTCTGGGAAGTAACGGTAATCACTTGATCCTTCTTTCGTTCTCATAAGAATCGTTCCACCAGTTGCTTCATCATAACGGCGTGTTTCCTGCTGAAGCGCGCCTCCTGCAATCAGAACTTTTTCCTGACGGTTAATTTCATATTCCAGTCCTTTTTTGACATATGAGAATGAGTTAAGGTTCTTGATTTCCGCTTTTGTCCCGAACTCTTCTTGACCATATGGACGCAGAGAGATATTGGCATCGCAACGCATAGACCCTTCCTGCATTTTCACATCTGAAACTTTGGTAAATTGAATCAGTTGTTTGATGGTTTCCAGGTAAGCATGGGCTTCTTCGGGTGAACGCATATCTGCTTCCGATACAATCTCAATCAGAGGTGTTCCCTGACGGTTTAAATCCACATAAGACGAACCGTCTTCGCCGTGAGTGTTTTTCCCGGCATCTTCTTCCAGGTGGACTCGCTCAATACGGATTTTTTTCGTTTCGCCGTTCACTTCTATTTCAATCCAACCGTCGTAGCCGATGGGCTGATCGAACTGGGAAATCTGGTAAGCTTTTGGATTATCCGGATAAAAATAGTTCTTGCGGTCAAACTTTGTATGGTTCGCAATCTTACAGTTCAAAGCCAGCGCTGCTTTCATTCCATATTCAATCGCTGTCTTATTTACAACGGGAAGAACACCCGGGTGTCCCCAGTCGATAACGTTTGTGTTGGTGTTTGGCTCCGCACCAAAATGGGCTGGAGACGGCGAAAACATTTTAGAGTCGGTTTTCAGTTCGACGTGTACTTCTAAGCCAATAACTGGTTCTAAATTCATGACTTATTTCCCTCCTTTAAATGACGGTTTCTGTGAAGAAAAATCTGTTTCCTTCTCAAATGCCTGGGCCACTCGGTAAATCATCTGTTCTTCAAAATGATTTCCGATTATCTGCAGACCGACTGGCATATTGTTAGAGAAACCACAAGGGATAGACAAGGACGGCACACCCGCCAAGTTAACTGGAACGGTCAGAATGTCTGACATGTACATGGCAAGTGGATCGTCAATTTTTTCGCCGATTCCGTAAGCAGTCGTTGTCGTTGTCGGTGCAACAAGAACATCAACCTCTTCAAATACTGTATCAAAATCTTTTCGAATAAGCGTACGCGCCTGGGCAGCTTTTTTAAAGTGTGCATCATAGAAGCCTGAACTTAAAGAGAATGTTCCAAGCATGATACGGCGCTTCACTTCCAGTCCGAATCCTTCTGAACGGGATTTAACATAGATATCTTCAAGTGATTCGACATTCTCTGATCGGTAACCGTAACGGATACCGTCAAATCGCTGCAAGTTACTTGAAGCCTCCGAAGATGCAATAATGTAGTAAGCCGGAATACCAAAACGGGAATGCGGCAGGCTGACTTCCACTATTTCAGCGCCCATTTTTTCGTATAGCTTGATGGCTTCACGAACAGATTCAATGACGCCTGTTTCCTTGGCATCTTCATTGAAGTACTCTTTCGGTACACCAATACGCAGACCTTTCACGCCTTTATCAATGCCTTCTGTAAAGTCAGGTGTTTCTCCTTTATAAGACGTTGAATCTTTTGGATCATGTCCGCTGATGGCGTTCAGCACTAAGGCATTATCCTTAACTGTACGCGTGAACGGTCCAATCTGATCCAAACTTGAACCAAAGGCAATCAGACCGTAACGGGATACGCGACCGTAAGTCGGTTTAATGCCGACCAGGCCGGTAAAAGCTGCCGGTTCTCTAACCGACCCTCCAGTATCTGACCCTAGTGAGACAGGTACTTGACCTGCCGCTACTGCCGCAGCTGATCCTCCAGAAGACCCTCCAGGAACCTTATTCAAATCCCATGGGTTGCGGGTTTTCTTGAAGGCCGAGTTCTCAGTGGAACCGCCCATGGCAAATTCGTCCATGTTCAGTTTACCCACTGTAATCATACCCGCTTCATTCAATTTTTCCGTTGCTGTTGCGTCATAAACCGGAATGAAATCTTCCAGCATTTTGGACGCAGCCGTTGTTGTCAAATCTTTAGTCATAATGTTGTCTTTAATTCCGACAGGCAGCCCGCTTAAAATGTTGTTTTCATCTATGCCTTTTTCGTCTACTTCTCTTGCCGCTTCCAGTGCTTTTTCCTTGTTCAATGCCAAGAAGGCACCGACTTCTTCATCCGTTTCTTCAATACGCTTGAAGGAAGCTTCAGCCAGTTCAACAGCTGTTACTTCTTTGTTTATTAGTTTCTCATGTAATTCTTCCAGAGTATAATCCAAAAAATTCATTAGGCTTCGCTCCCTCCATTATCAAACATTGCCGGCACTTCAATGAACCCATTCTTACGTGTTTTAACGTTTTTGAATAAGAGCTCTTTATCTGTACCTTTTTCGGCTTTGTCTTCTCGCCATACATTATGACTGGACAGGCCGTGATAGGTTCCTTCAATGCCTTCTGTATCCAGACCTTCCAGTTGTTCAACCATTTCAATAATGGAGTCTATCTCTTTAGTAAACGAGTGGATATCTTCTTCTTCGATTTCAAGTTTTGCCAGTTTAGCTACTTCCTTAACTGTTTCTTCGTTAATCGCCATGTTCATCATCCCTTCTAATCTGTCAGTTGTTTTAATGGTTAGTTGAAAATATACACTTCATAATTGTCCTGGTCAGCTTCTCTGTATAGGAATGATTCCATCCCATTTAAAGATTCCAGTTTTATTTCGACCGGTACCGTGTCCGGTAAAAATGATGTGGCTGTTTCATTGATGTATTGAGTGAAGGCAATGATTTCACCTTTCCCATAAAACTGAGTCACGATACTGATTTCCAGATTCACAAGCTGTTCCTCAATGTAATGAGCAATTCCAGTAATACCACTCACATTAGGAAAGAAATTCTCAATCTCTGAGCGGAAATTGGCAAAATTGTTCCCTTCTGCACTCTGCATACCTTCAAGCGGAAAGACAATACGTCGCTCGTTAATCCCCTGCCAGTTTCCAGCAGACGTACTGCCGTTTTCACTGACAGATTGAGCGATAAATGTACCGGGTGCAAGACTGTCCCGGCGGGAATGCTCGTAAAGGCCAATCATAATGGGCACCTCTTCCAGTCCGTCCATTTCCCGCAGTTGAGGCAGAATCTCGTCTGCCATTCGCTGGCCCTGTTCGATTAGTTCTTCTCTAACAATAACTTGTTCGTTTTCTCCTTGAGGACCGAAATAGTCAACAGAGTTCAAAGCCAGACCAATACTGATACCGGATAGTTCCAGACCGTCTTCTGACTGGACATAGAAATTATGTTCCAGCACGGAACTGAGGTAGATTGGGTTACGATCCTGTACTGAATCGAATTCATTTTCTTCCGGATTCAGTCCTAAGTCCACTGTTTCCTCAGCTGTTTCTTCATTTTCCTCATCTGATTCTTCCACTTCAGGTTCCTGTCTGCTCAACCAGCTATTTATTGTGCTGGACGGAATGAATTGACCTTCCTGGAAAAAGTGGTCTTCCGTTGGGAAAAATCGCTGCGAATGACGCATCAAGTCTCCCTCAAAAGTCTCAAGACTGATATTTGAGTTCAATCCACGGGTTATCCCTCTAGACTGACTCACGGAGTATGTGCCGTCTTCGTTTATTACCGGACGATAATAGCCTGAATCAAATTGGGCTTCAACCGTTGATGCTTCTTCTTCACCGTTGGTTTCCTGTCCCGGCTGTTCAACCTGGTCCAGGTTTTCTACCTCCGGCTGATCTGGGTCAACAGGCTCCGGAAACATTCCGCAAGCCGATAATACTAGTGCGTTGGCAACCAATAGGCCTATTAATGTCTGTTTCTTCACTAGCTGCCACTCTCGTTTCTAATCATTTTTCTATCTCCTCTATTACGCGTGCTTCGTTTATCACAGGAACATTCAACTCTTCTGCTTTCGTCAGCTTGCTTCCGGCATCACTTCCGGCTATTAAGTAGTCTGTATTCTTCGACACACTGCCTGTGACTTTTGCTCCGGCATTCATTAACATTTCTTTTAATTCATTTCGAGTATAGTGTTCCAGCTTACCTGTTATCACTACCGTTCTGCCACTGAACATCGTTTCTGAACTGGCTTGTTCCTCTTTTTTCTTTCCTTTATAAACCATGGAAATATCGGCACGTTCCAGTTTGTTCAGCAGCTCAGTCACTTCTTCAAGTCTGAAGAACGAAAAGATGCTTTCAGCTATTTTATCACCAATACCGTCAATCGCTATAATTGCCTCTTCAGACGCATTCTTTAAATTGTCCATTGTCTCAAACTCTTCTGCCAGTAATCTTGCAGCTTTGGATCCTACATGACGGATACCCAAACCGAATATCAATCGCTCAAGTGAATTATCCTTGGAGTCTTCAACCGCCTTCAGCAAATTATCAGCAGATTTATCTGCAATCTTGTCCAGCTTCAACAGAGCTTCTTTCTCTAGGAAGTATAAATCAGCTACGTCTTGAACCAATTCTTTATCGTAGAACTCACTGACTATACGTTCCCCCACTCCGTCTATGTTCATTGCATTACGTGAGACGAAATGTTTTAAGCGTTCTTTAGTCTGAGCGCTGCACTTTGGATTTAAGCAGCGAAGAGCAACCTCCTCATCCAGGTGCATCAACTCACTTCCGCAAGCCGGACAGTGTTCTGGAAACTGGTAAGGTTCACTGTTTTTACGCACGTCTGCATCGACTCTAATTACTTCCGGTATAATATCACCGGCTTTTCTGACAATAGCCGTATCTCCTATTCGGATGTCTTTCTCTATCATAAGATCCACATTGTGTAAGGTCGCTCTCTGTACTGTTGTTCCTGCAAGCTGAACAGGGTCCATAATTGCTGTAGGTGTAACTACACCTGTGCGTCCAACTGTCCATTCAATGGAACGGATAACTGTTCGTGCTTCCTCTGCCGGAAACTTATAGGCAATTGCCCACTTGGGAGCCTTGACTGTATACCCTGCAGCTTCCTGATTAGCCAGTTCATTCACTTTTATAACAATACCGTCAATTTCATACGGCAAAGTCGTCCGTCTGTTTTGATATTCTTCAACATAAGACCAGACTTCTTCCATCGTGTCAAACACTTGACGGTCGGGATTCGTTCTGAGACCGACTCTGTCAAGAAGATTCAATGCTTCACTCTGAGTTTCAACCTCAGTACTTTCTGTATTTGCCAGAGCATATAAGAACACATTGAGGTTTCTAGACGCAGTAATTTTAGGATCCAGATTTCTCAATGTTCCTGCTGCCGCATTTCGTGGATTGGCGAATACCGCTTCCCCGTTTTCTTCTCTCTGTTCATTCATCTTCAGAAAGGAGTCTTTGGGCATATAAATTTCACCACGTGCTTCCAGTGTGAGCGCCTCTTTCAGAGTCAGCGGCACTGACTTTATTGTACGCACATTAGCCGTAACATTTTCACCGACTGTTCCATCGCCTCTAGTCACTGCTTGAACCAGCTTTCCTTCTGAATACTTCAATGACACAGCGAGTCCATCTATTTTGAGCTCACAGTGGTAACTGTATGGTCCATCGACCAGTTGAGAGATGCGTCGGTCAAAATCAGATAAGTCCTCTTGTGAAAAGGCATTATCCAGGCTAAGCATCGGCGAATCATGCGGAACTTTTTCAAACCCTTCCAGTAGCGCTCCGCCTACCCGCTGCGTTGGTGAATCATTTTGAATCAGCTGCGGATACTTTTCTTCTATGGTTTTCAGTTCATTATACAGTTCATCGTAGTGTTCATCGGGTACTGTCGGACTGTCCAGTACGTAATACTCATGACTGTACTGGTCTAATAAGGCAACAAGTTCCTGTACCCTTTCTTTAGCCTGTTCAAAAGACAGATTGCTTTCTGTCATAGAGTCCCCTTCTTTCCTATTTTAATGTTCCGCTAAACTTTTTCAATTGGCGCAAAACTTGCAAGTAGTGGTTTGATTCCGGTTCCGGGAAAGGCAATATCCAGCTGCAGATCATCTCCGCTACCACTGACTTTGACAACTGTTCCCACTCCCCATACTTTGTGTTTCGCTTTTTCTCCGACTGTCCACTCCAGCTTTTCTGCCCCGCTGTTTCCGGTAGGATGTGAAGATATCTTTGATTTAACTTTCTTTTTAGCAGTTTTAGAGAAGGGATCATTTGCACTGCTTCCAAACCCTTTATACATACCGCTGGAGAAAGGCTTTAATGTGTTGGACTCTTCTCTTTCAACTGCGTCCTCATCAATTTCATCCAGAAAACGGGAGGCTCGATTCGCCTGAACTCGGCCATATATGGTTCGGCTCGATGCATTTGTTAAAAAAAGTTTTTCTTCTGCCCGGGTAATGCCCACATAAGCCAGACGTCTTTCCTCTTCCAGTTCGTCTTCATCCAGTTCTGCACGAGATAGCGGAAATAATCCTTCTTCCATGCCAATCAAGAATACAACAGGGAATTCAAGCCCTTTTGCCGCATGGAGTGTCATCAGTGTCAGTTCACTCGTCGGCTCCTCCTCCAGAGAATCGATATCGGAAATCAGAGAAAGGTCCGTCAGGAAATCAATCAATCCTTTTTCTTCCTGTTCTTCTTTGTCATATTGCTGGGTTACTGTCAGAAACTCTTCGATATTCTCAACGCGTGTTTCTGCTTCAAGCGTGCGTTCTTTCCTCAAAGTTGGCAAGTAATCTGATTTATCCAGCACTTCTTCTGTCAGCTCTGTAATACTCAAAAAATCGGCCATTTTACGAAAGTCCTGTATCATCATTGCAAAGCTTTCCACTTTTTTAGCTGCCCGCGGTGATAAATTAATACTAGAGGCATTGAGCGCAGCTTCGTACAAACTCCAGCCCATTTCTTCCGCAGCTGCAGCTAATTTTTCAACCGTGCTCGTTCCAATACCTCTTTTTGGTTCATTGACTACACGTGTGAAGCTGAGGTTGTCTTTCGGGTTGGCAAGCAAAGTCAGATAAGCCAGTACATCTTTAATTTCTTTGCGATCGTAGAATTTATGACCGCCGACCATGCGGTAAGGAATATTCGTTTTGATCAGCGTTTCTTCCATTACCCGTGACTGGGCGTTTGTACGGTACAGAACCGCAAAGTCACCATACTGCTTTTTAGAATCTTTCTCCATCTCTTTTTGCAGCTGCTGAACCACAAAACGGGCTTCTTCATGCTCATTACCGGCTCGGTAATACGTAATCAGTTCGCCGTCTGTATTGTCAGTCCATAATTTTTTGTCTTTACGATTTACATTATTCGCAATAACAGCATTGGCTGCTTTTAAAATAGTCTGAGTTGATCGGTAATTCTGTTCCAGGAAGACAACTTTAGCATCCGGATAGTCTTTTTCAAAGTTCATGATGTTTTCCATATCCGCACCGCGCCAGCCATAAATACTCTGGTCGGCATCTCCCACTACACAGATATTTCGCAGCTTGGCAGCCAGTAAGTTAACCAGTTTATACTGTGCATGGTTTGTATCCTGATACTCGTCGACGTGAATATACTGGAACTTGCTCTGATAATAATTGAGTACGTCTTCGTGTTCTTCAAAAAGTCTAACCGTAAGCATAATCAGATCATCAAAATCAACAGTTTCAGATTGTCTCAATTCTCTTTGATAATTTACATAACAGTCCGCAACGATTTTACTAAAGTAGTCGTGGGCTTCCTGCTGAAATTCTTGCGCGTCCTGAAGCTTGTTCTTCGCATTACTGATTTCTGAAAGAATGGCTCTTGGGTTATGTTTTTTTGGATCAATATTTAATCGTTTAAGTATTTTTTTTATAAGCGTGACTTGTTCTGACGGGTCAGCGATTGTAAAAGATGAACTGTACCCTATGCGGTCTATTTCTCTCCTCAGGATAAGCACACACATCGAGTGAAATGTGGACACCCACACGTCTCGACCGCCTTCTTCAATCAGTCTTGCCACTCTGCTCTTCATTTCCGAGGCAGCTTTATTGGTAAAAGTGATTGCCAGGATATTCCACGGACTAACCCCTTTTTCTTGAATCAAATAGGAAATACGGTGAGTCAAAACTCGTGTCTTCCCTGATCCGGCACCGGCCATTATCAGAAGGGGGCCTTCGGTATAGGCAACTGCCTCTTTCTGTTTGGGGTTCATACCCGCTAAAATGTCATCTCGCAGTACCACTTTATCCTTCCTTTCATCTCTTCATACATTGTTTCATTATACAGAAAATAAAGCTCTGTTTCCACATTTCCAGACAATGATTCAGACTTTAGTCACCTGCTGTTCGTGTCTTTTCAGACTAATTAGACTGCTTTTGTAAAAAGCTTAATAAGAGGCAGTGCTGTTAAAAACCCCCATCAACTGACAAGCAGTTGATGGGGGTTGAATATCAGTCGATACCTTGAATCACATTGATTAACAGCTGGTTCAATAAAATACGAATTTCTCTTCTGGCATAAACAAAATCGCCTGATTCGATTTTCGTTTTTATCTGCTGATAATGAGTGAATTTTGTCTGACGACTGCCGGTCAGTATTTTTGCCATACCGGGTTCCACCTGCTGGAGCTCTCTGAGGGTTTTTAGAACCAGTTCATTAAGGTAATTATTCTCATGATAAGAAAATACACCTTCCCAGAAATGAATCTCACCCGTTTCAAATTGATTAGAAGACTCTTTAATACTTTTATCCATTTCACTCAGACTCGTCTCTAAATTTGTACCGTTGATGTCTGCCTCAGATTGTTCCAGCGTGAAGAGGATATGTTGGAAAAGAGCTTCAAGCGTATATAGCCTGTCTTTAATAGCCTTAAGCCCCAGTTCAGTCGACTCTACAAAGACACCTTTTCGAGGAACAATCGAAACCAGTCCGTCACTTTCCAAGCGGACAAAGGCTTTCCGGACTGGTGTGCGGCTGCTGTCAACAAGCTTTGCCACTTCCAGTTCCTTAAGTTGTCTTCCAGGTTTCCACTCACCGTTTTCAATATTCTTTTTTATATAAACGTATGCTTTATCTTCGTACTTTCTTTTTCTTTCCATCTATTTTCCTCTAACTGAACGTGTCATTTAACTGATTTAGGGTTTCTCTAACATTTTCTGTAGCTACAGTAACATGACCGACTTCTTCTGTTGATTCACTGGCCTGATTTCCATAAAATGTGAAATCCCATTCTTCTTTTAACTGAGCCTGCGTATAAGCCTGATTCAACTTCTTCTGGCTGATTGGACGCATGACGAAAGACTTCGGCATGTTTAACTCAAGTTTGAATGGCCAGCCTGTTACCAGCTTAATAAGTGCGTTATATTGTGAAGCGCTCGGAAGGTTGAACGTAAAATGATTGGCTCTATGAGGGTGAGCAACAATTTCATTAACATAAAGTGCTCCACTCTCTGTCGAGAACACCTCCACTGCCATCACTCCGATAAAATCGATGTTTTCAGCTATCACTTTACCAATTCGTTCTATTTCAGCAGTAATCGTCTCGTTGACCCGTGCCGGAGAAATAGACTGGAAAAATACATCCTGCTCATACTTCATTTCAGTAACCGGATAAACTTGAACTTTATGGTTGGCATCTTTAACAATGCCGATGCATAGTTCTTTATCTGAAATAATCCAGGCTTCCAGCACACAAGTCCCGCGAGCTAGAAAGGACTCTGCACCTTTGATATCTTCTTCACCATACAGAACATAGTGCTGCTTGAACCGCTCGTCTGTGTTGTTCGTTTTAAGTACACAGGGAAAACCAATGCTTTTGACCGCTTCCGCGATGTCATCGACAGTTACTATAGTGGCAAACGGCGCTATATTTACGCGGACCGACTCAAGAAATGCCTTTTGAAGCATTCTATCCTGAGATACACTCAGCAGCTCCTCTCCTTGCGGCACAGAAACCGCCCGGCTAATTTCCCTGATGTGATTATATTGAACAGCTTCCGTTTCATATATTACCACATCGCTCTTCATTGCCAGGTTCATTAATCCCTCTTCGTCGTTCAAATCAGCTTGAATATGCCAATCTGCTATGTTTTTAGCCAGACAATTCGGGTCGGAATCCAATACACCCACACGGTATCCCAGTTTCTTTGCTGAAAATGTCAGCAGACGAGACACACTGCCTCCTCCAATTATCCCTATTGTACTGCCTGGTCTTATCCAGTTAGCCATATGACTTCACTCCAATTTTTACTCTTCCTCAAACGGATCATCTTTCGGGTTATCTCTCACTTGAGCTTTGTTTGTTTTCATACGCTTAGTCCAGAAACCGCCATTTATATATTTAGGCTCATATGAGATTACGAATGCTTTCGGTTCGATTTCATGTATCAATCTATACAGCGACCGCTCATTGGATCTTGGGGTTAGAATCTCGAGTACAAAACGGCTGCCTTCACGACCATAAGCTTGAGAAATGGTAACACCGTACCCGTCTCCTCTAATTTCTTCGGCTACTTCCCAGCCATTTTCCGGAACAATGGTGGTGACCAGAATGTGGCCCAATGCCAGCTTGTCTTCAATTTTCATGCCTGCATAGATACCCGCACCAAACCCTACAGCATACACCATGACATTGACTGCATTGTCCAGGTTATCAAGTACGAGACCTAAACCAACAACATATATGGCTACTTCAACCATTGCGACAAAAGGAGCAACGCTTTGGTACCCTTTCATCGTCAGCATAAGTCTAATAGTACTTAAAGTGACATACACAACATTGATTAAAAAAATCGCTATGAGCATTCCCCAATTTAAATCCACTAATCTATTCACACCTTCTATTTAATATGAAGAAGGGCCGAGACAAACGACCTGCCTCAGCCTGCTAGTAGAGTTCAGGTTTCCCCTTCGTTACTCTTCTTCATTTTCTTCATTTTCATTTTCGTCTGTACTTTCTTTACAAATGACAAGTGTACTGATTCGCGAGCCATCCATCTTATCGACAGTCATCTGCAATCCATTTACTTTAATTGTGGCTCGCTCTATTTCGGATGGAATACTCCCGTACTCTGTAATGAAATAGCCGGCTATTGTATCCACATCTTCAGAATCGATGGACGTTTCAAAATAATCATTAAACTTGTCGAGCGGGGTTGCTCCATCTACACTATAATGAATCTCGTCAATTTCTTCAATCAGTTTGTTTGATTCGTCGTACTCATCATCGATTTCGCCTACGATTTCTTCAAGTAAATCCTCTAAAGTTACAATGCCGACGACTCCACCATATTCATCATTTAAAATCGCCATCTGATTCTGTGTTCGTTTCATTTTAAAAATCAGATCATCAATAAAAATCGTTTCTGGAACAAATAGCGGTTCATTTGAAATTTCTTTCAAATCTATCGAATACAAGGGTTGATGTTTGGAAGCCTGAAGCAGGTTCTTCACATGGACAATCCCCAGTATATTGTCTTTGTCTTCAAAATACAGAGGAACACGTGAGTGCGGGGTTTCGAGCATCTCCTGAATATTCTCTTCGTTGGGATCATCGTAATCCAGCATAAATGCATCGGTTCGGGGGACCATTACTTCACGGGCAATCTTGTTATCCAGTGAAAGTACCCCTTTAAGCATTGAAAACTCATCCACATCGATAACTTCGTGCTGATGACTGTGTTCAATAAACGAACGGAACTCATCTCTTGTAATTGACTCTTCATTCGTCTCAAACTCCATAGGGATAATACGTTTCAGTCCTCTAAGCGCAATGTTCATAAACCAGACTAGAGGGAAGGCCACGACCTTTAGCGCATGCACCAATGATGACAGTGCCATCGCTGTATTATCAGGATTTTGAGTTGCTATAGCCTTAGGCAGCTTATCCCCAAATAGGATAAACACCCCTGTCATGAGTATTGATGAAATAAGCAGTATGACACTGTTATCAAAAATACCTGTCAGTTCGTAGGCAGATGTCAGAACTGAGACCAGTGAATACGTAAGCACACTAGCGATTAGGGCTGTAAGCATTAATCCAACATGGATTGTTGTCAAAAATGCATCCGCTCTATCGAGTAAGCTCAGGACCTTTTTCGCTTTTTTGTTGCCATCAAGCGAACGTTCCATCATTTTATTTGGATTTATTGATACCATGGCCAATTCCGCTGCTGCCAGCAGACCATGGATGACTATTAAACTGACTATAAGTAATATTTGCCCAATTAAGGGCTGAATACTCCAAGGGTCACTGTTCATAACTGTCTCCTTTTTTTCTTACCATTCTATAAAAAGCATGGTTACTATATCATACTGTTATCACGGTTACAATACTTATCATTACCTACTTTAACTATTGCACCGCATAATCACTTATCATGGGTTTTAACTCGTTCAGAAACGGACTGAATTTTTCAATGACGTCTCCGCTTCTTTGGCCTTCAAGAAAACCGAGGAAAGAGTACGTCTGATCATCTGCATCAAATACATACAGCATCCCGTTTGTGTCATTGCCTTCTTCACCGGCTACTTCGGCCGTACCTGTCTTGGCACCGACAGAATAGTTTAAATCTGATAAGTCTCTTGCCGTCCCGTTAGGATGTGTGACCGTTTCAATCAGAAGATCTCTCACAAGTTCAGCTGATTCTGCTGAAATAATCGGTTCTTGAATCGTCGTATCATCTTCAAGCAGTGTAGGGTAAGTTAGTTGCCCTGAGTTCAAAACAGTTGAATAAAAAACCAGCTGGTGAATACTGCTCATTAAGACTTGCCCTTGTCCGTAAGCTGTATCTGCCAATAAAGTTTCACTTTCGATTGCATTCTCATTGGCAAACTGCGCAGGTGACATCGAGAATGGCATTTGTAAGTCTTCCCCGAACGGATAACGGTTCAGTTCTTCTACAAATGTCTCCGTCCCCATGTCCAGCGCTTCCCTCGCAAAGTAAATGTTGTCTGAATAAACAAGAGCGGCTGAAAGATCCACATTGGACTCGGCATCATTAATTCGAGTAATGCTATGGTTGCCAAAAGCTTCCGTTTCCGGAGACCATTGCAGCCCTTCAATTTCATGAACATACTCTGGATCAAAATCATCCTGCTCCATCAGCAGGCTGGCCGTAATGATTTTAAAAGTTGAACCGGGTGCATAACGTGCTGTGTAACGATTGACAAAAGGTGTCAGTTCATCTTCATTATAAGCTGCATACTGTTCTGCTGTAATTCCTCTACTGAACAGCTGTGGATCATAAGAAGGTGAGCTGGCTAAAGCCAGCATTTCGCCTGTTTCAGGATGCATCACCGCTCCTGACCCCGGTTCACCATCAAAAGCTTCAAACAAATCAAGCTGTACGTCACTATCGACTGTCAGTCTGACCGACTGGCCATCTTCTTCATCATTTTCTATAACGACCTCTTTAAGTTCGTCCTGAGCATCCACGATGGTAATCTGTCCACCCGTGCGCCCTCTTAACTGCTCATCAAACACTGCTTCCATCCCGGTTTTTCCGACTATTTGACCGGAAGCCAGTGTTGGGTTATTTTCAATGTCTTCAGCAGTGACATCACCGACATAACCGACTAGGTGGGCAGCAGCCTCTCCAAGCGGATACAGACGGTCTGTCGTCTGCTGATACATAACCCCCTGGACCTCTGGTGTACTTCCAACATCAACTGTCTTGAAAGGCACCAGACTTTCATCAGTTACCCATGCCTGTCCCAGCAGGTTTTCAAGGTGACTGATGGATACATCGAATTCTTCACTGATTCTATCCAGATTTTCTTCTCTTTCTTCTCCCTCACCCAGCATGATTGGGTACAGACCGGCCTGATAGGCTTCTCCCATACCCGCCAGCATGTTCCCGTGCCGGTCGTAGATAGAGCCTCTTTCAGGTTCAGAGAACGATAATCTGACACTGTCGCCTTCTTCCATTCCAGGAAGAAGTAACGACGGAGACCAGACGATGGTTTTCTCGTTCTCTCCGTCTTCTACTTCCGTTTCATTGATGACTGTTTCGTACTGAAGGGATGGTAACGGCCCCAGCACTGTTTCCATCGAAAGCGAGTACTGGAGACTGTATTCGTCGGTCTCTTCATCAAGTGTGATAGCATACTCATCTACTGTGAACTGACTGGCCCCTATCCCTTGAAATACAGTTTCATAGCGACTGGCTAATTCTTCCGGTGTGTACCCGTACTGAGACATCGACTCATCACTGAGGTGCGCAGTAAACTCTTCATATCGGTTATCGGTCAGAGCAGATAGGTAGTCTTCGACTCGGTCTTCCACTGCTTCCTGCCTTTGGATAGCCTGCTGTTCTTCTCGCCAGTCACGGTAGAAAAACCAGCCGACTACTGCCAGAATAATTAAAACAATCCCTCCAGCAGCAAAACCGATCCAGCGTTTAGACTGTTTGTTAGACGACGTACTTCTTCTGTTCTTCAAGTCAGCAACTCCCTTTTATAACTTATTCTTCTTCAAAACGATCTTTCTCTCTTTCTCGGTAATCCATCATTTTCTTGCTGAAAAGTTCTCCATTTGATGGTGGGGTATAGGTGATGGCGTTCGCTCCGGCTTCGATGGTTTCCAGAATGCTTTCGTCGGTCGGTCCACCGGTTGCAATGATAGGAAGGTCCGGGTATTTTTCTCTCATCTGACGGACAATTTTACTGGTCTTTCCGGCTCCGGAAATATTTATGATATCGACTCCGGCATTAATTTTTTCTTCAATATCTGTGTATTCTGAGACAACTGTCATGATAATAGGAATATCGATTACTTCATTAATCCGTTTAATCGTTTCCGTTGGCGTCGGTGCGTTGATGACGACGGCTTTACAGCCATGGGATTCTGCGAAGAGAGCCATATTTGCTGAACGGATACCTTGAGTCGTCCCACCAGCAATTCCAGCCATAATGGAAATAGTTGAGACAGATGTAATGGCTCGTATAATTGCCGGATGTGGGGTAAATGGATAGACTGCCATAATGGCATCAGCATCATTATTCATTATCAGTGCAATATCAGTAGTAAATAGCAGAGCCTTAAATCGTTTTCCATTGATTAGTATTCCGCTTGACTTCCTAATGACTTCCGGCACTGCTACGTAATTTTGAAACAAATGCGTCCGCACATGCGGGTATCTTTTTTTATCCATTTTAAAAAACCTCTATTCTTTCAAGTTAATTATCGTACTCATATAAGCTGTATAACTCCACTATTTCAATCAGCTTTTCAGGATAAGTGGGATCCGTTGCGTAACCCGCCGATTTAAGCGCGTGGGCCGCTTCCTTGTAGTCGTCTGCTTCTAGAACGGGCTGATACAAATCCGGATTCCACTGTGTCCCCCCAGCAAGAAGATTGGCATAATCTCTCACTGATTCTTCCATTGAAGAATAGGTTCTAAAAGAGGCTCTGATTTCAATCCACTCTTCGTCATATTCAAGCGTGGCATAGGCAGGCTCTGAAGCAGATCCCTTGATGCCGAAATAATTATGCTCTCTGACAGACAAACCACTTTTCCCCCAGTTTGATTCTACAATAGCCTGAGCAATGGCAATGCTGGGTTTAATGCCGTGCGTTTCCTGAAGCGGAACAGCATAGCTGGCCACGGCATCTATAAAGGACTGCCGGTCATTAAATTCTGACTCTTGTTCAATTCTTTCCTGCTCTACTGAATGCGCCAAAAGTAGTAGCGTTGCTATAAACGCAAGTATTACTATCGTACTTCTTTTAAGCAAGGAAAGACCGTTCGTCTTCTTCTTTCTTTTAGACAAAGTCATTCCTCCTTTGTTATGAGTGACCTCGTTACATCTTTCATTATTCAACTGCCTGATATCTCACCAGGACAGATTACTTTCTTCTCATTTTACCATAAGTACAGCAAATCGTGATAGACGTGACTGTAAGATTCTCTCTCGTAGTGGATCTTTTTTGTTATAATAAAACAAATTGTTCACAGAAAGTGGGATTCCTTATTGGATAAAGTAAAATGGGGCATTATGGGGACAGATAATCTGGCCCGGCAGTTTGCAGAGTCAGTTGCTCCAGAGTCTGCTGAGTTAACAGCTGTTTCCTCTAGAACACTGCAAAAGGCTTTTGACTTTTCAGAAAAATACGCTTTAAAGAAAGCTTATGGCAGTCACGAAGAGCTTGCTTATGATCCAGAAATCCATAGTGTCTTTATCGCAGTGCCAGATAGCATTCTATAACATACTATTCTAACGGCATTGAAAGCCAAAAAGCATGTCGTTTGCATAAAACTGACTAGTTTAAACCCGCAGGATCGGGAAGAAGTATTTAAGCTGGCAGATAAAAAGAAGCGGTTCGTTTCTGATTCTATTGACCTATCAACATTATAGAATTTAGTGCTTCAAAAAAACTCAAGCAGCACCTCAGCAATCTGCTGGGGTGCTGCTTCCTTTTTAAACAGCTTCCGTTATTTTTTTTAATTGATGAGAAAGCTTATCCATTCCAATAAATCGAGCCATCCTCAGCACTTCTTTTCCATTAAAAAAGAGAAGAATGACGGGTACTGTAAAAACGGTGTATTCTCCAGACAGCTCAGGAATATGTTCCACATCGGCTTGAACGGTTGCTATCTGCTCGTATTCTTCTACGATGGGTTTAACTTGAGGAAGCACACCGTGGCAGACTGAACAGTGTTCACCGTATAAGAAGACAAAAGCCAAATCGTTCTCTTCAACCACAGCTCTCACTTCTGAAAGTGACTGGGCTTCTTGAAATCCATCCATTTTATTCCTCCTCCCTCTCTTCTATTTAATCTTGTGTTTTGAGTGCTTCTACCATATCTACACGTTTCAATTTGAAATGCATGACTAACATAACCATACTTGAGAAGAAGAACATCAGCAGGAATGAATAACCATAACTGCTTAAATTAATCTGTCTCGCAAAACGCATGATGTCTATCTCCGCTGTCTGAAGTACAAATCGGTGCATAAAGAACCCCAGGACAAAGCCCGATATAATGCCCAGGATAGTCAGCACAAAGTTCTCTCTGTACACATACATGGTCACTTCCTTGTCAAAGAATCCCAGAACTTTAATCGTAGACAGTTCACGGATTCTCTCAGACACATTGATATTCGTCAAATTGTATAGCACAACAAAAGCTAGAGAGGCAGCTGAAACTATCAGCACAACAGTTACGACATCCAGACTATCCATGGAATCCTGAAAAGCATCCTGGACTGACTCTGCAAATAAAACACCTTGTACGGCATCCTCATTGGTCAACAACTCACCCATTTGACTTTCATCCACTTCAGCTTCATCATAAACCAGCAGACGACTGTTGTATACAGCTTCTTCTCCAGTCAGACTTTCATAAGCTACTGGTGAAAGATAGACGTAGTGCTGAATATAATGCTCGACCACTCCAGTTACTTCGATATCTACTGTACCTGAATCATTCAGTTCTACCGAAATAACGTCTCCGGTCTCCACTTCCAGGAGGTCTGACAGCTTGTCGGTAATAATCGCTCCTTCAGCCGGCAGTGAAAGCTGTTCAGAAGTATCTTCCAGATTTCGAAGAACAATAAAACGACTCAATTCGTCTGGATCACTCGGAACCATCACGTTGACATCCTGTGATTCCTCCCCAAAACCGGCAGTTGCATTTTCCATACTGACTGCCAAGTCATCATCCAGTTCATCCAGGAATGCTAATGTCTCTTCATAAGATGCAAGCTGACTGTCCGATGCGTTTGTATTTTCAGATACGATTGCTTGGTATAAATTAATTTCACCAAACTGAATATCGCCGATATCGGCAATCGAATCCGACAACCCATAGCCGGTGAGGAGAAGTGCTGTTCCCCCGGCCACTCCAAAAATAGTCATCAGCATTCGCCGCTTGTACCTGAACAAGTTTCGCGAAGCCACTTTTTGGGTAAAGGTAAATCGATTCCAGATAAATGGCATATATTCCAGAAAGATTCGTTTCCCTTTTTTTGGGGCTTTTGGCTGTAACAGTGCAGCTGCGTTACTTCTCAAGGATAACCTCACAGAAATGAGAGTAGAGAGCCCTGTTGCCAGCAGTGCTCCTGCGATTGAGATAACTGCATAGGTCCAGTAAAACTGTGTGTCGGCAGATGGCAGGTTATACAGCGAACTGTATGCATCCATTACTACATTCGGGAAAATCCAGTAACCTGCAAAGAGACCAATTACTCCACCGAAAAAGGTAGCAATAAAAGCATAGGTAAAATACTTCATCGCAATGGTTCCATTACCATAACCCAGTGCCTTCAGAGTTCCAATCTGATTTCTTCCTTCATCAACCATACGTGTCATAGTAGTCAAGGATATGAGAGCGGCTAAAAGGAAGAAGAACACTGGAAAAATCTGTGCAATCGCACTGATGCGTTCAGCATTTTCATCAAATTCAGCATACCCTTGAAAGGAAGAGCGGTCGTTTATGAAATACTCAGGCTCTTCCAGATCTGCCAATTCTGCTTCAGCTGTTTCCAGCTCGTCAAGGGCCTCATCGATTTCTGCTTCCGCATCGGCTCGTTCCTCTTCAAATTCTGCTAAGCCTTCTTCATAGTCTGCTTCTGCTTCCGCCAGTTCACTCTCGGCCTCTTCCAGCTCCGATCGTGCCTGTTCCAGTTCTGTGTTCAGCTGATTTTCAGCCTGATTCAACTCTTCAAGCCCTTGGGCAATTTGAGCTTCCTGAGCTTCTATTTCAGCCCAGACTTCCGGGTCTTCAACTTGAGCGGCTTCAAGCTGGTTTCTGTTCGCCTCAATTTCACTTTGAGCAGCCTGTAACTCTGCTCTTTGGGCTTCAATTTCTGCTCTTGCCTGTGCTTCCTCATCTTCAAGCTCAGCCAGCCCAGCTTCATAATCCGCTAGGCCTTGATCTATGTCCTGTCTGGCCTCGTCCAGTTCCGCTTCGGCATCAGCCAGTTCTTGTCTGGATTCTTCGATTTCAGCGTAACCCTCATCTATTTCTTCCTGTATTTCCTCTGTCAGGTTCTCGAGCCGTTCTTCCGGCCGGTCTGCCAGTAGGTCTTCTACTTCTTCTTTCCGGCTCTCAATATACTGATTGTACTCAGCTGAGTAAGCCTCATAGCTTTGGCTTTCATCAAACAGCAAAAAAGCATCGGTATAGAATTCACTGTCAAACACACTTTCCGGAACAATTGAGAAACCGGCTAGTGTGCCCGTTCCTACTTGAGTGCCGCCTCGTGTTCCCCGCTCAATGTACCTCGGGTGATTGACAAAGCCAACTACTTCAAATTCAGTCTGATGGAAAAACTCTTCAAATTCATCCGGCGTACCCTCTTCTATCCTGACAGTATCACCAATTTCATATTCATCACGGTAACTTCCCGTGTTATCCAGTGCAATTTCATTGTCAGCTTGCGGCAGTCGGCCTTCCACAATGACCAGATTATTAATGGTCCGTTCGTCAGAGTAAGCCATCACTTTTGAAGACAAACCACTTCCCTCGAAAACAACATCTCTACTGTAAGTAAATTCTGCCTCGACCCCTTCCAGCTCTTCAATCAGGTCCTGATCCTGGTCTTCAAGCCCCATCGTTGAAAAGATATGCAGATCACTCAGCTGCGTATCTGTAAAGTAAGCATCAGCAGTATGGAGCATGACCGGTCCCGTTGCACTGAGTCCGGCAAAAAAAGCGACACCAATCATTATGATAGCGAATATGGATAGAAAACGGGTTTTTGACCGTCCAATTTCTCTAACCGTGTCTTTCCAGACGGCTTTAGTTTTCATAAATACACCTCAGTCTTAAAATGATTACCATTCTATATTCTCAACCAGTTCAGGCTGTTCGTTTACCGTAACCTTACGCACTTTTGCATTATTAATATCGATGACTCGATTAGCCATAGGCGCTATAGCGCGGTTATGTGTAATCACTACAACAGTAGCTCCAAATTCTTCTTTTGAACGCTGCAGCAAATCCAGTACGCGTTTGCCTGTTTCATAATCCAATGCCCCAGTAGGTTCATCGCACAATAGTAGTTTCGGCTGCTTCGCTAGCGCTCGGGCAATGGCCACTCGCTGCTGTTCTCCACCAGATAACTGCGCGGGAAAATTATCCATCCGATGCTCAAGTCCGACACTCTTCAGCACCTCAGTCGCGTCCAGTGCATCGGGTGAAATTTCTGCTGCCAGTTCGACATTCTCTTTTGCCGTCAGGTTTGGAATGAGATTATAATTCTGGAAGATAAAGCCGACATCATTTCTCCGGTATTCTGTGAGCTGTTTTGAATCAAACCCTACTATATTAGTTCCATCAATAATCACTTCACCACTATCTGCAGCATCCATTCCACCTAATATATTCAATACGGTCGTTTTTCCAGCACCACTTGGTCCAACAATAACTGCAAATTCATTTTCTTCGATATCAAATGTTATGCCGTCATTTGCTACTACAACCGTTTCACCGGACTTATATTTTTTCACTTCATTTTTCACTGATATATACGCAGTCATATTTCTCTCCCTCTCACTCTGTATCTTTATTATTTTATCATATTATTCCTGATTCAAAGTAAAAACCGCTTAAAATAGGCGAATATTCATACTTTCATCATATTTACAGAAAGACAGATGGCGACACCTCGACCTGCTAATCATCATTGTAAAAAAACCACGCACTCACCATCAGCAGAAACAGCTGCTAAAATTGAGAACGTGATTTTTAAATTGACTGTCATTATATTGCCAAACTGATTATTTCGTTCGCTCCAGGACAAACACTTTCAGATAATGTCCTTCTGGATAACCGGCGCTTACTGCAAAATCTTCCGGCAAGCCCTGCTCATCCATCAGATAAGCATCCACATCTTTTTCTTCCAAGGCATCATTGACCATTTCAAAGAAATCATCTCGCGACGTTCCCCATGAATTAGTAGAGGTTATCAGAATGCCGTTAGGTGCCAGAACCTCCAGGGCATCTTTAACCAGTTCTGTATAATCCGTGTCGACGCTGAATGTACGCTTTTTAGTGCGTGCAAATGTCGGC
Source organism: Alkalibacterium psychrotolerans (assembly GCF_054784355.1). Classification (NCBI taxonomy): domain Bacteria; kingdom Bacillati; phylum Bacillota; class Bacilli; order Lactobacillales; family Carnobacteriaceae; genus Alkalibacterium; species Alkalibacterium psychrotolerans. Next base: position 38,029 of record NZ_BAAGPH010000011.1, read on the forward strand.
GGATCAAGGACAATCAAATCAAACAGCAGCTTATGTTTTTTCGCGTAGTCCAGATAGTCAAAGACATCCATTACTCTGATCTCATGATTATCCGTGCTTAAACCATTTAGCTCAAACTGTTCCTGCGTCCGTTCCTTGCTTCTATTTGCAACATCCACATTAACGGTTTTCAACGCGCCTCCCATTGCCGCAGCAACTGAAAAGGCACCTGTATAACTGAATGCATTGAGAACGGTTCGTCCCATTCCCCAGTCTTCCATGATGCGTCTTCTGACATTACGCTGATCCAGGAATAAACCTGTCATCCAGCCGTCATTCAAATAAGCTTTATAACGGATACCATTTTCTTTAATAGTGACTGATTCAACTTCCTTGCCTTCTACAAAACGGCTTTTAACAGGCGGATTAGGGTAGCGTAGTTTTTCATATATTCCGATGTGATCCGGGACCACAGCTTTGAAAGCTTTCAGAATAGTTTTCTTGAATGTATAAATCCCTTCACTATACCAGCTGAATACGTAGTAGCCATCATAATTATCGATAGTCAGACCACCAAGTCCATCGCCTTCTCCATTGAAAAAGCGGAAAGCCGTAGTCTGATCATCGGCATAAAAGGCACTGCGCGTATCCATGGCCTTTCTAAATAAATCTTCATAAAAACGGTCATTAATCTTAGTTTTTTCATCAAGTGACAGAACCCAGCCAGCTGTCTTCTTTTCATCACCTATATAACCTAAGGCTACGAATCGTCTAGCTGTGTCGACTATTTTAATCAAGTCGCCTTCTTCTGCTTCTGTTCTGTCTTTAAAGTCATAGCTTTCAAGCGCCGGATACCCTTTTTTTATACGGTTGGCTGCCAGTGATTTTACTTTTACTACTTTCACAATCCCACTCCTTCTTTCGCACCTAATCGTTCACTATCAAGTATACCACAAACCGCTGCCTTTATTGGCTTTAGTTCAACTATCAGCGGCTGCTTTGCTATCAGAAAGCGGAAAAACCAATGTGAAACGGGTGCCTTCATTTGGCGTACTCTCGACAGTAATTTTGGCATCATGCAAATCGACGAGTTGTTTAACAATCGCCAGACCTAAACCAGATTCCCCGTATTTTGTATTCACGCGCGACGTATCAGCTTTATAGTACCGATCCCAAATAAAGCGCAGTTCTTCGTCTGTCATCCCAATACCCGTATCATGAATACAGATCCGAGTGTTTGTATCAGTCTGACTTGCATAGACTTTTATCGTACCGTTCTCCGTAAACTGAATAGCATTTTTAATCAGATTAACAAGGATCTGTTTAATCCGGTCGTAGTCTGCGTAAACGTTCTTACCTTTGACTTCTTTAATCACCAGTGAATTGGTGGAGGCGGAGACAATGTCTTTCATCTGCTCCTGAATTTCTTCAAGCAGTTCGTCTAGCGGGATTACTTGCTTGTTTAAAATGATTCGATTCGAACGGATATTTTCGTAATCCATGTTTTCATTAACCAGTCGAATGAGGCGTCTCGTTTCTTTCCGCATCAACTTGATACTTCGCAGCTTCTGGTTTTCCGGAATGACATCATGCTCCAGACCTTCAAGAATTCCATTAACCGTTGTCAGGGGCGTACGCATTTCATGCGCGGCATCCTGCATGAAGGTTTTACGCCTTTCTTCCTGACGATTCACTTCTTCGCGTGACTGTTTCAAGGCATCAATCATGCGGTTAAAATCTCTGGATAAATAATCTATTTCATCTCTTTCCTTGTGGTCCAGCTTTATGCTGTACTCTCCTTCAGCAACTAAGTGGGCCGCTTTTCTTAGACGATTGATTCTGTTGACCTGATAGCGTGCAAAAATCATACTCATAACCACAGCCAGTATAGTAGAAATCAAGAATGCGTTAAACAGATTGGCTTTCAAATCCACCATCTGCTGATCGATATGACTAATAGGAGCGCTAACCGTCACGAAGCCGTCATAGTCTCCGGTTACATCGTCATAATAAGGTCTATAGACCAGGACAATTTCTCTCGGGTTTCCAAGCATATCCTCCTGTTCAGTCCGGATAGCAAATGCTTCTCCCGAACGAAGCCGATCTTCACGCTCAGATGCGACTCTTGCTTCAATATGAGGCGGCAAAGTGGGATACACTAATGTCCCTCTCTCATTAAATAGGAAAAAAGAGACTTCCTGATCCATTAACACCTGCTGGATTGTCGCCAGTTCCTGATTATCTATATCTTCATCAGATATAGATTCTGCATATTGAAACAAGCGGTTTTCTATGCTTTGAAAAGCACTGTTTCTGCCGAAAATGACCAGAGAAATAACCGTTACCGTCATTAAAATGATTATAACGGCTAAAAAGCCCAGAAACTGCTGGTAAAAGTATGGCAGTTTCATTTTAATCGATTGATTCCGTGTCATCAAATTTATACCCAACTCCCCAGACGGTCTGAATAACCTGCGGACCGTTTTCAGCCAGTTTCTGGCGCAACTTTTTAATGTGTGCATCCACTGTTCGCTCATCGCCAAAGTATTCATAATCCCAAACCAGCTGCAGCAGCTGCTCTCTCGAGAAGACCCGTCTCGGACTGTTGGCTAATGTATACAGCAAATCAAATTCTTTTGGTGTCAGATTATCAAGAAGCTTATTATATAAAATGACTTCTCTCGTCGTCCGATCCATTTTTAAATGTTCTGTTTCGATTTCATATTGAATACTATCAGAATCAGTTCTGCTCTGATGTGCCCGTCTTAGTAAAGATTTGATTCGCGCTACAAGTGTTAATGGGCTGAAAGGCTTCGTCACATAGTCATCGGCTCCCACTTCCAGGCCAATAACCTCATCACTTTCAGAGTCTTTAGCGGTCAACATAATAATAGGAACGGTTGGCGACTGTTTTCTGATTTCTCTACAAATGGTAATGCCATCCATCTCAGGCAGCATTAAATCAAGTACGACTAAGTCGAACGTCTCTGGGCTGTCTAAATAGGTGTTCAACCCCGCTTTGCCATTATGAATAAAGGTTGATTCCCACTCTTCTTTTATAAAAAACATTTCAATCATTTCACAAACGGATTCGTTGTCTTCAATCATCAATATATGCATACTTAGCCTTCTTTCTATCCACTATCTTTCTATCAGTATACCTAAAATTGATGAATTTTCTATGTAAATCCGTCCATTAAATAAAGAATAGCTTAATCTGTCACAAAGTGTCCAGATTAAAAAGAAAAGCCAGTCAACTGAGGCTGACCGGCTTAATAATTGTTCACGCGTCGTTTTTCACTGGCATCTTTTCAGGCGCTTTTTTTTGAATAAATTCAATATCTTCTACAAGCATTTCCACCACATACTTCGTTTCTTCCTTGTCATTCTTATACGACCGGGACTGCATCTTGCCTATCAAGCCGATGAGATCCCCTTTAGAGCAGTATTCTTCCAGCAGTTGAGCCCGTTTGCCCCAGGCAACAAATGGAATGAAATCCGCTTCATTGCCACCGTCTTTTTTAAAATTCTTCCGGACGGCTAAGGTATTATTAGTTACCGTCAGTCCGTCTTTCACTTCCCGCAGTTCAAAAGGTTTTGTCACTCGTCCGACTAGTGCTATTGTGTTCATCCATCTTCCTCATTTCATTAATAGTGGAAAGAATTTCTTTCCCTACTATTACATATTGCCAAGTTATTTAAATTCTCACGAAAAAAATACAAGAAATTAGTCTTTTAAGATATTTTTTAGTCGGATACATGAAAAAAGCACACACACTATAGCCTGAACTTGTATTTTGTCCGCCAGGTCAACTCAGAGCGTTTTAATGACCTGAACAATGATTATAGATCCTATAATCATCCTTCAGGTGAAGCCGTTCAACCTGAAGGATGATTAACTCAAGATAATCGTCTTTCATAAATTATTTAGGCAGCAAACAATGATTATCACTCTGATAATCATTGTTCATATACTCTAACCTGTTTGAGTTTGACCAAGAGACGATTATGCACTTATAAAGTCAAAAAAAGCGCAGCGCTCAATTAGAGCGTTACGCTTTTTCACAGTTTATCCAATTAAAAAATGAAATCCATTATATGCTGCCAAAGTTCCGGATTAAATACGTCCATTGGATCTCCAGACCCGCCAATGACACTATAACCTAACATTGTTCCTCCAATGAATGCAGCTGCAATCAGAAGAAGGACAACAAGAATTTTTAAAATGTAAAAACCGACATCTTTTAATATACTTTTCCATGTCATCAGTGATCACCCCAACTCAGACCGTTTAATCGTTTTTCGTCAACATTAGATTAATTTGTTCTATTTTTTAAGATTTTCCAGCAATATTCCTGTCCCTAAAGCAACTGAATCAAGTGGATCTTCAGCTTTAAAAACTGGAACTTTCAGTTCTTCTGCAAAGAGCAGCTCAATGCCGTTCAGCAATGCGCCTCCGCCAGTCAGTATGATTCCGCGGTCAATAATGTCAGCTGACAGTTCCGGCGGCGTCTGTTCGAGTACCGCTTTCGCCTGTTCTACTACTATTACCATTGATTCGCGTGTTGCTTCAAGTACTTCAAGAGAAGAAATAGTGATAGTGCGCGGTAGACCAGTAACCATGTCTCGTCCGCGTACCTCCATTTCCTCGTTTTGACCATTATCAAAGATAACGCCAATTTCCTTTTTGATGGTCTCTGCAGTTCGTTCACCAATCAGTAATTTGTGTTTTTTCTTAATATACTGCGTAATGTCATTATCCAGTGTGTCGCCGGCGATTTTAACGGATCGGCTGGTAACAATGCCCCCCATAGATAACACGGCGATATCACTGGTGCCTCCACCAATATCAATAACCATATTCCCGCTTGGCTGGAAAATATCCATTCCCGCACCAATAGCCGCTACTTTCGGTTCTTCTTCAAGATAAATATTCTTCCCGCCACTCTTTTCAGCGACTTCAATAATTGCTTTCTGTTCGATTGCAGTTATGTTTGTCGGGCAACAGATTAAAATATTGGGTTTAGATAGAAAACCTTTTACATTCAGTTTATCAATAAAATAAGTCAGCATCGCTTCTGTAATATCAAAATCAGCAATGACACCACCTTGAAGGGGTCTTACCGCTTTAATGTTTCCAGGTGTTCGTCCAACCATCATGTAGGCATCTTCACCTACAGCCAGTACTTCATTAGTTTTTGTATCGAGCGCTACTACTGAAGGCTCATTCAAAACGATTCCTTTACCTTTAACGTGAACAAGCACATTTGCTGTTCCCAAGTCGATGCCAATATCTCTAGCCATCGTTTGTCTCCTCTCAACTCTCCGGTGCCTTAATAAATTCGGGATACTTCTTCATAATTATATTCACTCTTTCTATGATACTTAAGATAGAAAAAAAGAGCAACCATATTTTGAAAATTGTTATAAAGTGTACAAAAAAAGAACTTACTATACTCAATGAATAAGCAAGTAAGCTCTCTAATATTGGTTTGTTTAGTTTGTTGCCAACTTTTCAGTCTTCACAACCGTTGTTTGTTCTTCAGAGATGCGTTCGATATCCGCACCTAAATTTTTCATTTTTATGTGGAAATTGGAATACCCACGGTCCAAGTGATTCAGCTTCGTCACACGCGTGTAGCCTTCTGCAATTAAGCCAGCTAAGATTAGTGCGGCAGAAGCGCGCAAATCGCTGGAAGCTACTTCAGCTCCTTGCAAAGTACGTCCGCCTTGAATAATCAGGCTCTGACTGTCAATCTGGAAAGAAGCGTTCATTCTACGCAACTCTTCCATATGCATATAGCGGTTTTCAAAAACTGTTTCACGCATAATACTTGTGCCTTGGGCTCCTAATTGTGCAATCGTCATCTGCGCCTGCATATCGGTTGGGAAACCAGGATGCGGCATGGTTTTGACGTCTGTCGGCTTCAATTTTTCAGGTCCAATAACACGTAACCCTTCTGAAGTTTCAGTGAACACAACTCCCATCTCAGTCAGCTTCGAAATGAGCGGCTTGTTATGCTCAGAAACACACTCTTTAATAAGGATATCTCCCTGCGTAATGGCAGCGGCAACCATGAACGTGCCACTTTCAATTCTATCTGGAAGGATGGCGTGTTCAATGCCTTTAAGTTCTTTAACTCCTTCGATTCTAAGTGTTTCAGTTCCTGCTCCAACAACTTTTGCTCCCATTTTATTCAGGAAGTTAGCTAGATCAACGATTTCCGGTTCTCTTGCTACGTTTTCAATTGTTGTTGTTCCTTCAGCTAAAGTTGCAGCCATCATGATATTCTGTGTTGCACCAACACTAGGGAAATCAAGGTAGATGTGCGCACCTTTCAGCTTATCGACAGTGGCTTCTATATGACCATTGCCAATATGTACCTCCGCTCCCATAGCTTCAAAACCTTTAAGATGCAAATCAATTGGTCTTGAACCAATGGCGCATCCGCCAGGCAAAGCTACTTTAGCGTATCCAGTACGTGCCAGTAGTGGTCCCATTACGACAATCGATGCACGCATTTTACTCATGAAATCAAATGGTGTCTCACTGTTCAACTGGTCAGTAGTATTAATAACCATCTGCTTGTTATCTTCGTCTAATTCTGCTGTTAAATTTAAGTGTGCCAGCACTTCTTTCATAGTATAAATATCAGATAATAGCGGAACATTAGTTAACACATTCTGTCCTGTACTGGCTAATACCGTAGCTGCCAAAATAGGTAAAGCGGCATTCTTCGCTCCATCTATTTCGACGCTTCCCGATAGTTTTCGTCCTCCACTTACTAAAATCTTGTCCATTCTATGCCCTCCGTTTTTATAAACCAAGCTTACTTCTCATCGTCTGTCTTCAATACCCGTCAATTAATTGTTTGTGTGTAAAAATCTCTAATCATCCATTCGAAATGAATGCCTGATATAGTATAACAGATAATATTTGAAAGGGAAACTATTTGAAATCCCTTTAAGCATGACATTTCTGTGACATTAGACACAACTTTGTTCACATCTGTCGAACACCTTAGAATAAAAGAAATAAATTCTGAATCGAAAGAATAAAATCAATAAAAAAATTACTTGCTGTATACCCTATTGCAATTGCCACTAGTATGTAGAGGGTTCGTGCTTGAGGGATGTGATATTTTTTCAGCAAAGCATCGGTACGCAGTGCTTGAAGTGCCCAAAAAGCAACCATTACAAAAAACACATGTGAAACAAGCTGAACAATAGACTGCATAGCGATAATTGTCATGTCCTTCATCCTTTCGAGTTAATAATAGCATAGAACGTATTATATTTCATTTGTTATGCTTATGATACATTTGTAACAATCGGACGCTTTTTATGCCAAAAAAATCCGCCAGACAAAATTGCCTGACGAACTAAACTCTTTTTTAGTTTTATTGCTATAATGTTCCGAATAAACGGTCTCCTGCATCACCTAAACCAGGAAGAATATATCCTTTTTCATTTAGCTTTTCATCAAGAGAAGCAGTGTAAATATCCACATCTGGATGAGCTTCCTGAAGGACTTTCACACCTTCTGGAGCTGCTACCAAACAGACAAACTTAATATTTGTTGCGCCGCGTTTTTTAAGGGCGTCAATCGCAGCTACTGCAGATCCACCAGTCGCTAGCATCGGGTCAACAACCAGGAGCTCGCGCTCTGGCAAATCAGAAGGCATTTTGATGAAGTACTCCACAGGTTCCATCGTTTCATGATCACGATACATTCCCACATGACCAACTTTAGCAGCTGGTATCAAATCCAGCATTCCGTCAACCATCCCTAAACCGGCTCTTAAAATCGGTACAATAACGACTTTTTTACCGGCCAGTCTTTTTTGTGTACTCTTGACGAGAGGTGTTTCAATAACAACGTCCTCAAGGGGCATTTCTCTTGAAACTTCGTAAGCGAGCAGCCGAGCAATTTCGTTTACGACTTCTCTAAAGTATTTAGTTCCTGTGCTTTTATCTCTAATAATGGTCAGTTTATGTTGAATGAGTGGATGATCAATGACTTGAAATTTTCCCATGGTTTAGCTCCTTTATTTTTACTTATTCTTTTCCTATTCCATTGTACATAAAGATGGATTAACATTCCAGAAAAATCAGCAGATGCATTTATTTCAGCCACTCCGCAGCTTTTTCCAGTCGGTTCATATAGGCCCTGCCAATGCCCGATTTATTGTATGCTTCCGCGAGAATCACTGTAGCCTCAGATTCATCCAGCTTTCTTAAGCCGTTATAAAGCCTGCTGGCCGCTTCTTCCGGGTGATCTTTTTTTCCCAAAAGAAAGTACAGAGCAGTGTTGTTTTCCAAAACCGCAAACGTTTCATCACTGACCAGCAGTCCGATACGCTGATTCTTTTTTTCATACTCCTTAACGAGAACCGCTGCCTCTTTTACATTTACTGGCAAAATATATACAGGTTTATCAGGAGAATAATGACGGTACTTCATTCCGGGGGAGCGGGGAGCAAAGTTTTCAGAAGTGTTGGCTTGTTCATAATAAACTGTCCCTAAGACTGATTCCAGCTGTTCTGCTGTTACACCACCAGGTCTGAGTATCGTCGGTTTCTCAGGATTGGTCATGTCCAGAACCGTTGATTCCAGCCCCACTCCGGTAGCTCCTCCATCAATTATCCCGCGTATTTTCCCGTTTAAATCCGTGTAAACATGCCCAGCGGTTGTCGGACTCGGCTTGCCGGAGGAATTGGCACTCGGTGCTGCCAGAGGCACTCCGGTCTGTCGGATTAATTCAAGAGCCACTGGATGATCAGGCATACGAACAGCAATAGTAGCTAAATCCGCAGTCACTGAGGAGGCAATGCTCCCTTTTTTATTCAGGACCAGTGTGCAGGCACCTGGCCAGAAATGAGAGACCACCTGTCTCGCTTTTTCAGGGAAAGCTGACACATATTCTTCTGCCTGCTCCACACTCGCCACATGAATAATCAGCGGGTTATCCGATGGTCTGCCTTTAGCCTGGAAAATCTTCTGGACTGCCTCTTCATTCGTGGCATCTGCACCCAAACCATAAACGGTCTCTGTCGGAAAAGCCACAATTTCTCCCTCTCTAAGCAACTTCACTGCTTTTGAAATGTCCTCTTTAGTCAGTACCTCTGTCTTCATGAATTCCCTCCTTTTTAGATAAATAAAGAGCCCGGTCGTTCCCGCTCATATCCTGCCACATTTCAATCTGTGCGGAAGGAAAAGCCTCTCTAAAAATACTCTCTACCTTGTCTTTCTGCTTATATCCGTACTCGAGTATGACCCAGCCCTCTGCTTTCAGGACAGACGGCAATTCCTGCGCAAGTCTGTTGTAAATAGCGAGTCCATTATCTTTGGCAAATAAAGCCAAATGAGGCTCATGGTTAATAACTGAGGCATCCATGACTGTAATCTCTTCCGCACTGATATATGGAGGGTTAGAGATGACCACATCTACTTTTTCGCTGAGCGACTGGGCTAAATCACTCACTATGAAAGTAACTTCTGCATGCAGTCTTGCTGCATTCGTTTTTGCTACTTCCACGGCCTCTGGGCTGATGTCCACTGCTATTACCTTATCTTGTGGTCTTTCTAGTTTGTGGCTTATGGCCAGCACCCCGCTGCCTGTTCCGATATCCAGAACTGTAAGAGGTTTTTCCGGCAGTCTGGATAGATAACGATGGAACCATTCTTCAGTTTCCGGCCTTGGAATGAGTGTATCAGGAGTCACTTTGAATTGTTTCCCGAAAAACCATTCGTGTCCGATGATATGCTGGACAGGAATTCCTTTTGAAGCGTCTAAGATTCCATCTATATAGCTTTTGCGTACTTTCAGCGGCATGTCGGTTTTTCTGCTGGTCAGCAGCTCAGTAGTTGACCAGCCCATCTCTTCTTTCAAAAGCCATTCTGCGCTGTGGGGACTCTGTCCTTTATCTTTTAAAAAAGAAGAAGCCCACTGGAGGACTTCTTCATATGTGGTGCCCGTCGGTTCAGAATTAGTAGTCATTTTTCAGTTGCTCCATTTTTCGGGACTGTTCCCACATCAATAGCGCATCGATAATCTCATCCATTTTTCCGGATAAAATCTGATCCAGTTTTTGGATAGTCAGATTGATACGGTGATCGGTGACTCTGCTTTGCGGGAAATTATACGTTCGAATACGTTCTGAACGGTCTCCTGTTCCGACAGCCGATTTTCTTTCTGCATCCACTTCTGCTTGTGCTTCCTGAGTTATCTTGTCATAAATACGTGAACGGAGAATTTTCATGGCTTTTTCTCTATTTTTAAGTTGCGAACGCTCGTCCTGCATAGCTACGACAATGCCTGTTGGTTCGTGTGTCAGTCTTACAGCAGAGGCTGTCTTGTTGACGTGCTGTCCCCCCGCTCCACTCGCATGATAGATATCGACTCGAATGTCATTTTCATCAATGTCGATTTCAACATCTTCCGCTTCCGGCATAACAACCACAGTCGCTGTCGATGTATGAATTCGGCCCTGGGATTCCGTTTCCGGTACACGCTGTACACGGTGAGCCCCATTTTCATATTTGAGTTTTGAATACACATTTGCTCCGGTAATTAGTAACGTAATCTCTTTAAAGCCTCCAGCATTTCCGCTGCTTCGGTCCATTACCTCAGTTTTCCATCCTTGAGCATCTGCATATCTCTGATACATTTCAAACAGATCACTTGCAAACAGCTGGGCTTCATCCCCGCCGGCTGCACCTCTGATTTCCATGATGACGTTACGCTCGTCATTTTCATCTTTAGGCAATAGGAGGATTTTCAGTTCATCTTCGAGAGACTCTTTTTCCTCGATTAAGGCACTTCTTTCCTCTTTAGCCATTTCTTCCATTTCTTTATCCAGAGATTCCTTCAGCATTTCCTCAGTGTCCTCAAGTTCTGATGTCACTTCTTTATATTTTCTGTACTTAGCCACTGTCTCTCTAAGATTCGCTTCTTCCTTGCTGAGCTTCATCAGACGATTCGTGTCACTGATAACTTCCGGATCACTTAATAGTTCATTTAATTCATCATAATGAATTTCAACTTCATCTAATCGGTCAAATAGACTCATTCAATGGTCTCCTTTCTTATTCTTCCACAGCAGGTGGAAAGTGATAATGCTTACGGCAGACCGGGTAATAGGATTCGTTTCCGCCAATAACAATTTGTTCGCCTGTGTATACTGGTTTGCCGTCATGCATACGCATATTCATAATAGCTTTTTTATGGCAGAACCAGCAGATGGTTTTCATCTCTTCAATTTTATCAGCTAAGATTAGCAGCTGCTCAGATCCTTCGAACAACTGGTTTCTAAAGTCATTTTTCAGACCAAATGCCATAACCGGAATAGCCAGTTCATCGACTATCTGCGCCAGCTGGTTCACGTGTTTCTTGCTTAAAAATTGAGCTTCATCGACTAGCACACATGCCACTGGTTTATCCATGTCTTTGACAGACTGAAAAATATCCGTGTCATCAGAGACCGGTGTCGCTTTACGCTTTATCCCTATTCGGCTGGCTATGACACCCACTTCTTCTCTGTCATCCAGCTCGCTGGTAAACAGAACGACCTGCTTGTTCTGTTCCTCATAATTGTGTGCAACTTTTAATATTTCAATTGATTTCCCACTATTCATCGCACCGTATCTAAAAAACAGCTGTGCCATGCTCTATTTCCCACTCTCTTCAGTATACTTGAAAAATTAGACAAAACTAAGTCTAACCCGTACAATCCTTATAAATTATAAGCGAATCAAGAAAAAAGTACAAGCTCTGACTTGTTTCAGTGTAAAAATACCTCACTCTGGCTTACAAGGCTCTCAGGATGTGCTAAACTATTTATGATATGACTAAAGACTAGGAAAAGAGGCGACAATATGAATGAACCATTATTTTTAGAAGGCGTATTTAAAGAGAAAATCTGGGGTGGCTCTAAACTTGAAAGCCAGTTTGGATACACTATTCCAAGCAACAGAACAGGTGAATTATGGGCAATCAGTGCGCACAAAAATGGTCCGAGCACTGTTTCGAATGGTACATACAAGGGACAGACTTTAGATGAGCTCTGGCAGTCAAACCCCGAACTATTCGGCCACTCCGATGAAAGAGAATTTCCATTACTAACTAAAATCATCGATGCTGAGGATGACTTGTCTGTTCAGGTTCATCCTGATGATACCTATGGAATGAAAAAAGAAGGCGAACTGGGGAAAACGGAATGCTGGTTCATTCTTTCAGCAGATGAAGGCAGCGAAATTGTTTACGGCCACCATGCCCAGACGAAAGATGAGCTTGAAGAAATGATTACTCAAGGGGACTGGGACAATCTTCTCAGACGCATACCTGTTAAAGCCGGTGACTTCTTTTACGTACCGAGCGGGACCATTCATGCGATAGGCTCCGGTATCATGATTCTGGAAACCCAGCAATCCAGTGACACGACCTACCGTGTCTATGACTATGACCGTGTGCAGAATGACGGTACACTGCGAGACCTGCACATCATTGATTCGCTTGCCGTCACCACTGTGCCGCATACTGATCCAGAACCGGATCAAACCATTAGAAAAGTTGGACAATCGACACTCACCACTCTTGTCAGCAATGACTTTTTTACTGTTCAGAAATGGACCGTCAATGGACCTGTTACCTTCAATGCTGAAGGTCCTTACACTCTAGTTAGTGTATTAGAAGGCAAAGGGGAATTAACGATAGAGGATTCCTCCTATACTTTGAACCAGGGCATGCACTTTGTACTGCCTTACGGAATCGATAACTGGACAATCAATGGCGATCTCACTACTATCGCTTCTGTTCCTGGAGAATAATCTGAAAAGCAAGAGTTAGATGAACAGTATGCCTGCAAGGAAAAAGAACAGTAATTTAGAGGTTTCCTCTAAATTACTGTTCTTTTATACTCACTATTATGCTTCTGGTAATTTTTGTGAGGGAACAATAGCTGGAAGAGCAAAGTCTGGATAAGAACTTTTCAATCCATGTTCGCTCACATCCATGCCAGCCTCTTCTTCTTCTGGTGTAACGCGCAATCCAATAGTCTTGTCAATAAGTTTAAAGACTATTGTCATGGTCACTATGACCCAAAGCGCCACAGCACCTACACCAATGAACTGAACCCCCAGCATGGCAAATCCTCCGCCATAAAACAATCCACCTTCCACTGCAAATAGTCCGACTAGTACAGTTCCTAATCCACCTGCAATACCGTGAACACCAAAGGCTCCGACAGGGTCATCTATTTTAGCTTTATGTTCAACAAATTCACTACCATAAATCATCGCTACTGAGGAAAGCAAGCCGATGGCAACGGCCCCGAACGGACTGACGACTGCGCAACCCGCAGTAATGCCTACCAGGCCAGCCAGCGCCCCATTCATTGTCAAGCCAAGATCGGGTTTTCCTTGTATTACCCATGATAGACTCATAGCAATCAACGTTCCTGTGGCGGCCGCCAGATTTGTATTTAATAAAATGGTTCCAATTAAACTCAGCGATGCTTCATCTGAAGCTTCAAGAGTAGACGCTCCGTTGAAACCAAACCAGGCAAACCAGAGGATGAAGACCCCCAAAGCAGCAAGTACTAAATTATGACCAGGTATAGTCTGAGCTTGTCCGTTCCTGTCATATTTCCCTACTCTAGGACCGACTATTTTTGCACCAATCAATGCTGTGACACCACCTACCATGTGTACAGCTACGGATCCTGCAAAATCTTCAAACCCTAATCCAGCTAACCATCCTCCACCCCAAATCCAGTGTCCAGAGATAGGATAGATAAACCCCGAAATAATAACAGTGTACAAAAGATATGAACTGAATTTAGTTCGTTCTGCCATTGCACCAGACACAATAGTTGCTGCTGTTGCAGCAAATACCGTCTGGAACATGAGAAAAACATATCCCGGTATGTTTGAATCGTAATTCTGCGTTACGAAGAAGTCTGACGAGCCAATAAAGCCGTATAAAGAAGGCCCGAACATAATTCCAAAACCAATAAACCAGTAAAGCAAAGAACCTGTAACAAAATCCATTAGATTCTTCCACTAGTGTTGCATTAAAATATTAACCTGTTCCATGGCATAAAAAAATCCTTTATACTAGTACTTGGATGACTTATCCAAGACCAATACAAAGGATCTATGCATGGATAAGTATAAAACAAAAATGACNTTAACAGATTAGCTGACGAGTCTGCCGAATAACCAGCAATCAGTTGCATAATGAGCTGTTCTAATATCGCTAAACACTAGTGTTGCATTAAAATATTAACCTGTTCCATGGCATAAAAAAATCCTTTATACTAGTACTTGGATGACTTATCCAAGACCAATACAAAGGATCTATGCATGGATAAGTATAAAACAAAAATGACAATAAATAAATGGTTTTCGTATATTAAATTAGAACAATTAAGCTTAGATTCTCGTCAAACCATCGAACAATTTGATCGTTATGCAAAGAAATTGACATTTAAGAAAGTAATAAAGCTCTTTCTGTATGCCATTAACGATGAAACCGAAAGTTTACGACACCTAGATCAACAACTTGTCAATCCGAATTTGAAAAAAGTAATGGGGATAGACTCTATCAGTTACTCTCAGCTTTCTCGTGCCCTACGGGCACTTGAACCAAGTGTATTACTGGAGGTTTTTAATCATTTACTTTCTCTTGTGCATAAAAAGACGAAGGTAAAGTCGAAAGAAAAACTCTATCTGATTGATTCCACAACCTTTTCATTTAGCAAGAATTCCTATCCATGGGCGCATTTTAGACCGACAAAAGCTGGCATAAAGTTACATTTAAAAGTCTGCTTCATGAATGAAAGTTGGGTGCACCCTGAACAATTTGAAGTATCTCCTGCTTCTGAACATGATCATGAGCACTTAGAGGTCTTTATCAATGAGCCATTGGCTACATACGTTTTTGATCGTGGGTATCTTGATTTTGCTCAATTCGATCAAATGCATTGGGATGGGTATTTCTTCGTTTCTCGGATTAAGAAGAATACGAAGGTACATGTGCAAGGCCATCTAGACGTTCCTAAAGGAACGGGTATTATCAGTGACCAGTTGGTTCAATTGGGCAGTCAAGTCTACTTGACGAGTCTCTTTCGACTTGTGACGATAGAAAGAAAGCAGCAAGTCAATTTAAGAATTATCACCAACCGCATGGATGTATCAGCTGAAGAGATTAGTAAAATGTATCAATCACGGTGGCAAATCGAGCTCTTTTTCAAGCATATCAAGCAACACATGACGATTAAAAACTACTTTTCAAAGTCAGAAGAAGGTGTGGAAAATCAAGTCATACTGGCACTGATTGTCTACTTACTGACCTTACTCATCAAGCTTGAATTAGACTTAAAACAAACAGTTTTCCACGTTTTAAGGCATTTACGAGCGTTACAGTATGAACCGTTCGAATTATTTAAGGAAATATTCGAACCTGACTAAGTGAAAGAAGCTGCAAATCGATTTATCTACAACTAAATAAGTCAAAAAAATTCTGGAAAAAGTCATCCGCTGCGCCAGCATTTGACTTTTTTGAAATTTTTAACGAAAACTACATGTGATTTAATTAACAATAAACAAGTAACAGTGATTTTCAGTTTTATGCAACACTAGTGAGATTCTTCATAATAATATTTCCCGAATTCTTTGCTCTTGTCAAACCTGATTCTAAAATGGCAAAACCCGCCTGCATGAAAAAGACTAAAATGGTTCCCAACAATACCCAAAGTGTATCTGTAGCTGACATGATGTAACCCTCCTCGTATAATAAGTTTGTAGTTAAGAATTGTTCTTAACTTAGTTGATTGATTAACTGTTTGAAAGAATGGAGCTTTCTCCCCCATGGGGGAGAAAAATTTCAAAAAGTCACTTTTGATGATC
>NZ_BAAGPH010000012.1:0-752 GCF_054784355.1 Alkalibacterium psychrotolerans
CTTGTAGTTCGACTACTCATTAAGCATGCTTCCCGTCACAATGTTGAGACTATTTACTCATAAGCTGTATGGCTTGTTTCTTGTGTCCGTTGGTCTTAGGAAACCTTCGGTCTTGGCAGCTACACAATAAACGAGTTAAATACTTATGCGTGAGGTTAAGGCACACATTGTGTTACAGGGATAGCCCGGAGTGACCAAGCTTACCTACCAAATTTATAACGAAAGGGGGAACCCTTCCATGAAATTATTTGTCGGTTTAGACGTAAGTAAAGCGAAGCTTGATGCTTGTTTTCTCTTACGTGAAGATGATACCAATACGATTCTTTGGCAAGAGACAGTAGCGAATAGTGAGTCAGGCGCCACAATGATTAAAGACCAAATCCTTCGCTTTCACGAGGAGTTAGATTTTGACAAAATACTTGTAGGTATGGAAGCGACTGGTCAATACAGTATGCATCCGTCCTTATTCTTCTCAAATGATCCAGAGTTGAAACTGATTAACGTTGAAACCATTGTAGAAAACCCGCGGGTTATTCATCGTTTTTCTAAAGTCTGGACAGAAGAAAAGAATGATAAATTAGACGCCCAAATCATTGCTGAGTTTTTAACAACTGGAAAGCATACGAAAACTCAACCACGAGAAGAAAAATTCGTTGCTCTCCTACGTTTTACTCGTACACGCTATCAGTTGATTCGTCAGATGACCGAAGCCCAGCAGCACTACGTGGAAAATCTTTATTACAAGTGCAACA
>NZ_BAAGPH010000013.1:0-856 GCF_054784355.1 Alkalibacterium psychrotolerans
GTCACAATGAATGCGTGTTGAAAGAGGAGTTCTCCTGCTTCACGGATTGATCGAATACAGACACGACGGGGTTTCGACCATGATTGTGCTTGATAAGGCATTGAAAAATACTGAACTTCCCGATCTTCCCATTTTTGGTTATCCCCGTAAAGAACGGATTGCTCAGCTAATTGACTTAACCTCCGATTGTTCTTTAATCGGATCACATACTGACTTTCATTTTCTTCACAAGACTCATACACCTCTGGTGTTGCGAAGCCGCTGTCCCCACGAACCAATATGTCAGTATTCGGTATGGATTCATTGTAGTGGTGTAACAATGGGTCGATAAAGGCTTTCACCCCTTTAGATGTGTACTGATTACCTGAACGCAGTTCAGCTTTTAAGAAATCTCCAGTCAGTCCGTCAAAGGCAACTAATGGGTGGTAGCCGTAGGTTTGATAATGGGCATTATAATCTGTTTGTTCTTGATGGCCAAAGGTATCTGAATGAGTGGAATCGAGATCAATGATTAACTCGGTGTCATTGCGAATCAAACGCGTTTTATCAATGAGCGACTGATTTAATGATTGTAATTGACCCACATTTTCCGTGGTGAAACGATCCAGAAACCGTGAAATTGACGATTGTGAGGCTAATTGTTTTCTGCCTAACACCATTTGAAAGACTGGATCCTGTCGTAACAGATTAGCTGACGAGTCTGCCGAATAACCAGCAATCAGTTGCATAATGAGCTGTTCTAATATCGCTAAATTATCATGCGTGTAGTAAGCACGGTTATCTTTAATGTCCAGAAGTGATTTTGCCAAATCAGAAAACTTGAAGGTATCCATTACTTCTTTAACTAAGACTAAAC
>NZ_BAAGPH010000014.1:0-24570 GCF_054784355.1 Alkalibacterium psychrotolerans
CTGAGCCAGGATCAAACTCTCGTTTTAAGTTTGAAAAGCTCATTTAAAAATTGTGAGTTAACTGTGTTAACTCGTTGTGTTGTCTTGATTCAATCAGATTGAACCGAAGACACCTGCACATTTGGTTATTTCTACTTTGTTCAGTTTTCAAAGATCTATCTCATTCGTTTGTCGTTACCGCGTTTAGCAGCAACTCTTATATCATACCATCGTTTTGATTCGCTGTCAACTCTTTTTTAAATCTTTTTAAAATTTAAATTTTGTTGGCTGCGTCTCTCGTTCAAACGACAACTACTTAAGTATATCTTGTTTCCAATTTAATGTCAACAACTATTTTTAAGTTATTTTGTCCTGCATAACTGTGTTTTGCAGCAACGAGATTAATAATATCATCTATCCGATAATAGGTCAATGGTTTTCGACAATTAATTTCCATCTTTTTGTTTCGTCGGTGGGAAATGCCTATTCTATGCACTTTAGCTAATTAAGGTGGCTGAAGTTTAACTCAACTTCGCCCTTATAGATGCAGCAGTTTTCCTAATAACTCTTTGAACGCTCACCATTTATCTAGTTCATTCTACTTTTCATCTTAAATATAATATAATCTCTTGTTAAGTACTCACTATATAATAACCAGAGAAATTCTGTTTCTTCTATAGTATTTTTTTCATTTCAGATGTAATTCTCTTGTCAATCATTCACGAGTGCTATATAGCCTACGGCTTTTCTAATTCCACAGACTGCTCATGCAGTCATACTGTTTTGCGTGATCTCATCTAAAATGAATTTTTTTGAGAAAGTAATCATTCTTATATAGAAACAAAAAATCCATAACCCTAAATCAGGTTATGGATCACTATTTATACCGGCGGCCGGAGTCGAACCGGCACGCCCTAATGGGCACTGGATTTTGAGTCCAGCGTGTCTACCAATTCCACCACGCCGGCATTATAATAAAAAAGATAAGGCGGTAACCGGATTTGAACCGGTGATGAAGGTTTTGCAGACCTCTGCCTTACCACTTGGCTATACCGCCATAACTATTAAAATAATTACTGGGCTACTAGGATTCGAACCTAGGAATGACGGGATCAAAACCCGCTGCCTTACCGCTTGGCTATAGCCCAATAAAGGGCGACTGATGGGGATCGAACCCACGAATGCCGAGACCACAACCCGGTGCGTTAACCACTTCGCCACAATCGCCATAATTTACATTAAATAGTATAGCATAATCATTAATCTTTTTCACTATCTATTTTGTCTTACACAGGGGTAGCAGGAGTCGAACCCACATCGATGGTTTTGGAGACCATAGTTTTACCATTAAACTATACCCCTATTAAATGGAGGGAGTAGGATTCGAACCTACGAACCCGAAGGAGCGGATTTACAGTCCGCCGCGTTTAGCCACTTCGCTATCCCTCCGCTATTTCATGGCGCTGGACAGAGTCGAACTGCCGACACACGGAGCTTCAATCCGTTGCTCTACCAACTGAGCTACAGCGCCTAAAAAAAACGGTCCCGACGGGAATCGAACCCGCGATCTCCTGCGTGACAGGCAGGCGTGATAACCGCTACACTACGGGACCTCACTTTAAACTATTTAATTGTGAGCTTTCCTCACATCGCGCTCCACTTCGTTACGCGTACTCTACCTGTAAGTCGCTAAAGCAACAACAGTTAGAGCAAATTGCGGGGGCAGGACTCGAACCTGCGACCTCCGGGTTATGAGCCCGACGAGCTGCCAACTGCTCTACCCCGCGATAATATAAAATGACAACCATTTAAATCGGAGACACGACGGTCTGAAGACCGCGTGTACTGAGCTTGTAAGCTTCTAAATAAGCAACTACAAACCTTAAATCGGACACACGGCAGCCTAAAGGCTGCGTGTATCATGGTTGTACGTTGCTGAAGCAACTACAACCATGACAAAGGAGGATGTGGGATTCGAACCCACGCGCGCTTTTACACGCCTGACGGTTTTCAAGACCGTTCCCTTAAGCCGGACTTGGGTAATCCTCCGACAAATAACTATTCAGTTATTATGACCCCTACGGGATTCGAACCCGTGTTACCGCCGTGAAAGGGCGGTGTCTTAACCGCTTGACCAAGGGGCCTGAATATAATGGGCCTAAATGGACTCGAACCATCGACCTCACGCTTATCAGGCGTGCGCTCTAACCAGCTGAGCTATAGGCCCTAAAAATATTGCTTATACATCGCTGTATAAAAGCGGGTGAGGAGAATCGAACTCCCGACATCAGCTTGGAAGGCTGGGGTTTTACCACTAAACTACACCCGCATAAAACGGTCCCGACGGGAATCGAACCCGCGATCTCCTGCGTGACAGGCAGGCGTGATAACCGCTACACTACGGGACCTCACTTTTAAATCCTTTAGTTGTGACACGGCAGCCTAAGGGCTGCGTGTACTATGCCTGTAAGCTTCTAAAGAAGCAACAATCATAGCAATTGAGCTACGGCAAGCTAAAGCTTGCGTATACCATATCTGTACGTAACTAAAGTTACTACAGCTATGGCAATTGCGGAGGCAGGACTCGAACCTGCGACCTCCGGGTTATGAGCCCGACGAGCTGCCAACTGCTCTACTCCGCGATAATATAAAATGACAACCATTAAATACGAAACACAGCAGCCCAAGGGCTGCGTGTACCATGTCTGTAATCGCTAAAGCTTCAACAGACATGGCAATGGACCTTGCAGGACTCGAACCTGCGACCGAACGGTTATGAGCCGTTTGCTCTAACCAACTGAGCTAAAGGTCCTTCGATCCTTAAATTATAGCGGCGGAGGGAATCGAACCCACGACCTCACGGGTATGAACCGTACGCTCTAGCCAGCTGAGCTACACCGCCATTTTATTGCAATCGGGAAGACAGGATTCGAACCTGCGACCCCCTGGTCCCAAACCAGGTGCTCTACCAAGCTGAGCTACTTCCCGCAAATAAAATGCACCCTAGAGGAGTCGAACCTCTAACCGCCTGATTCGTAGTCAGGTACTCTATCCAATTGAGCTAAGGGTGCGACATAATAAAAATACCGAGGGCCGGAGTCGAACCGGCACGGAGAAAACTCTCCGCAGGATTTTAAGTCCTGTGCGTCTACCAATTCCGCCACCCCGGCAAGAGTGATATTGGAACAATTGAGCTTTATTAAGCGGAAGACGGGATTCGAACCCGCGACCCCCACCTTGGCAAGGTGATGTTCTACCACTGAACTACTTCCGCAGTTAAGCAGAAAATTCTGCTGTGAAGCAAATGCCGGCTAAAGGATTTGAACCCTCGACCCACTGATTACAAATCAGTTGCTCTACCAACTGAGCTAAGCCGGCTGTTGCAAGTCAAGCTTGCAATGCGGATGGAGGGACTTGAACCCCCACGCCGTGAAGCGCTAGATCCTAAATCTAGTGCGTCTGCCAATTCCGCCACATCCGCATATATAAGAACCTGTCTTATATATGAGCCGTACAGGATTCGAACCTGTGACCCTCTGATTAAAAGTCAGATGCTCTACCAACTGAGCTAACGGCTCTTCGTGCGATGGAGGTTAACGGGCTCGAACCGCTGACCCTCTGCTTGTAAGGCAGATGCTCTCCCAACTGAGCTAAACCTCCATTTAAAACTGCATAGCGACGTCCTGCTTTCACAAAGGGAAACCCTTCACTATCCTCGGCGCTGAGAAGCTTAACGGCTGTGTTCGGAATGGGAACAGGTGGAACCTTCTCGCCTTAATCACTATACAGTTTGTTGCAACTACTTACTGCAGCAACTCTTATATCATACTAATTACTGCAGCAGTTGTCAACAACTTTTTTCTTTTTTATTTTGTTTTTTTATTCGCTTAACCTACTCTTCTTCTCCCCAATGTCTGGATATAAAACCAGCGCGACCTGATCCTACGTTGTACCGCTTGTAATGGGCTGATTCTTTCTTGTAAAAATCCTGATGATAGCCTTCAGCCGGGTAGAAAGGTTGGGCTTCTTCTATTTCAGTTACAATCGGCGCATTAAAGCGGCCACTTTCTTCCAGACGTTTTTTTGATGCTTCTGCTGTCTGCTTCTGTTCCTCGCTGTTATAAAAGATAACTGGTCTGTATGAGTCCCCTCTGTCCGCAAACTGTCCGCCTGCATCTGTAGGGTCAGTTTGTTTCCAATATATCTCTACTAATTCCTCATACGGCATCTGACTTGGATCAAATGTAATTTCTACAGCTTCTGTGTGTCCTGTCTT
The DNA here is from genome assembly GCF_054784355.1 of Alkalibacterium psychrotolerans. Classification (NCBI taxonomy): domain Bacteria; kingdom Bacillati; phylum Bacillota; class Bacilli; order Lactobacillales; family Carnobacteriaceae; genus Alkalibacterium; species Alkalibacterium psychrotolerans. The sequence goes on from NZ_BAAGPH010000014.1 coordinate 4,256, forward strand.
ACCAGATGTAACTTGTCTGTAGGTTGGATTTTCAACGTGTCCGCCTGTGTATCCTGAAACCACACTGTGTATACCGGGAAGGGAATCAAAAGGTTTCACCATACACCAGAAACATCCTCCTGCAAAAATCGCTTTCTCTAGCTGAACCATACTTTTACCTCCTTGTCTATTTACAAGCATCTAAATAATCTGTCTTCACGTCTGATTTTATCATATATAAACCACATTAAAAGAATAAGGACTCACCCGTATGGCAAGTCCTTATATTTAGCATTTAATTTTTTCACCTTATGGTATTAACGGATTTCAGTTAACCCACCCATGTATGGTACTAATGCATCCGGCACCTTAATACTTCCATCAGCCTGCTGGTAGTTTTCAAGTATAGCAGCGACGGTTCTTCCGACAGCGACACCTGAACCGTTCAGCGTATGCACGTAATCAATTTTTCCGTCTTCTTCTCGGCGGTATCTGATCATTGCCCGTCTAGCCTGGAATGCTTCAGTGTTTGAGCATGAACTGATCTCACGGTAAGTATTCTGGGTTGGAATCCACACTTCCAAGTCATAGGTTTTAGCTGCAGCAAAGCCGGTGTCCCCTGTAGACAGGAGCACAACACGGTATGGCAAGTTCAGTTTCTGTAAAATAGCTTCTGCATTTTTCGTCATTTTCTCCAGTTCATCATAAGAATCTTCCGGCTTCGCAAATTTAACCATCTCAACTTTATTGAACTGGTGCAAACGAATCAGCCCTCTGGTATCTCTTCCAGCACTGCCGGCTTCAGATCTGAAAGATGGGGACAAAGCAGTGAAATACTTCGGCAAGTCTGACTCTTCCAGTATCTCATTCTGATAATAGTTCGTCAGCGGGACTTCGGCTGTCGGAATTAACGTCAAAGGATGACCTTGAATCTGGAATACATCCTCTTTGAACTTAGGAAATTGACCCGTACCATAAAGAGCATCATCATTTGCCAAATAAGGCGGGATGACTTCTTCGTAGCCATGTTCAGATGTGTGCAGGTCCAGCATAAAGTTATATAAGGCACGTTCTAAACGAGCGCCCAGTCCTTTATAGAACAGAAAACGGCTGCGGGCAACTTTTGCGCCTCTTTCAAAATCAAGAATTTTCAGATCCGTTCCCAGGTCCCAATGCGGTTTTGGTTCAAAGTCAAAGGCTTTAACCTCGCCCCATTTACGTACTTCTTCGTTAGCATCCTCGTCTTCTCCAACAGGTATGGATGGGTGCGGGAGATTTGGCAGACCTGATGCAATGGCTGTAGTCTTTTCCTCGATTTCTTCCAGTTCATTATCAATCGCTTTAATGTCAGACCCAACTTGTTTCATCGCGGCTATGGCATCATCTGCGTTCTCTTTGTTTCGCTTTTTCTTGGCGATTTCTTCTGAAGTCTGGTTACGCTCTTTTTTCAGCTTTTCTGATTTTTGAATGAGCTCTCTGCGCTTTTCGTCCCATTCTTTGAGGTTATCCAATTCTTGAGAATCCACTCCACGGGTGAGCAAACGTTCTTTAACCTGGTCAAAATCATTACGAATCAGTTTAATATCTATCATTACTATTCCTTCTTTCTCTATTTATGTATAAAAAAACAGCCTCTCATCCCTGGACAAAGGGACGAAAGACTGTTTTCGCGGTACCACCCTGATTCAAAAAGACACTTCTTTTTGCACTCAAACAGGGTAACGGTCTGTACCGAAATAACTTCATTAATTGTTTCGTTATTTATACTATGACGATGGATTCAGGAAGGTACTGCATCAGTTTTCACCAGCCACTGACTCTCTAAAGCTGCACGCTTCTTTACTAGTCCGTCTCTTTTGTTGTATTTAATTTGTTCTTATAGTTTACCTTATGTGAACTGTATAAATCAACTGTTACTCTTAATTAGAAGCGGTCACTTAATCCACTGAAAAAGTCTCTCAGCCAGTTGGTCATGACGGTTACGAAGCCGGCACGCTCAATTGATTCTGCTGCGGCTACTTTGATTGTATCTGGTGTTTCGCCGTTGGCAAATTCAATGTCGTCAAGGTTATCTACAACTAAAACACCCAGGTTTTCTCCAATTGAAACCGGAGCCTCTACCTGGCCATCCTGATTAACCTTATCTTCATCAGGAACAAAAGTATAGCTGAACTGATCCATATCTGTTCCTTCCGGCAGGTACAGCTCCAGTGATTCCGTCGTTACTAAAGAAACGTCTTCTTCAATCCCATTACGGACTGAGAGGTTGTGTTCATTGTCCAGATTCATTTCTTTTTCAATGATGGATTCAAAGGTGAACTGATCAAAGCCGTAATCAAATAATTTTGATGTTTCTTCAAAACGCAGGCCGCGATCCGAGAAGCCGTCTCCCGCTCCCATCACAACGGAAACAAGTCGTCTGCCGTCGGATTCAGCTGTACCGGCAAAGGTTGCACCCGCAATTTGAGTGGTTCCTGTTTTCAGACCATCTACATCCATACGCTCATGGGTCAAGCCTTCAAGCATCCAGTTCCAGTTCATCATTCCAATAGCGTCAGATGTGCCTTCTCTGAACGTTTTAGTTGGAACACTTGCTGTATCCAGAACTTCCGGGTAATCCGCGATTAAGCGCTGGGATACGATAGCTATATCTTTAGCTGACATATAGTTTTCAGCATCTTCATCACTTCCGGAGTAGTGGTTCCCCATTAGAAAGGAATTGTTCAAGCCTGTTGTGTTGTACAGTTCATAGTCGGTAATGCCCCATGACTCGACAAGTTCACGCATGCGGTCCACAAAAGCTTCTTCTGACCCTTCCATTTCTTCCGCCAGCGCAATAGTCGAACCATTGGCTGAATAGATAGCCAATGACTCATACAGCTCCTGCACAGTATAGGTTTCGCCTAGACGCAAAGGTACATTGGACAAGGCATAGTTCTGGCTGATGTTATGGGCATATTCACTGATGGTAATTTCTGTGTCCCAGTCAATGTTTCCTTCTTCAATTTCTTCAAAAAGAATGTATTCTACCAGCATTTTAGTCATGGATGCAATGCCGCGCTGATCTTCAGCATTTTGGTTGTATAAAATTTGAGAGGTATCAAAGTCAATTAAGATGGCAGATTCTGCTTCGACTTCCAAATCTGTTTCTTCAGCAAAAGCTGCAGTCGTTCCAAAAAACGGAAGAGCTAGCGAAGCAACAAGCGAGCTTTTAAGTAATTTTTTCCAGTTTATTATGTTCATGTAAAGTACTCCTAATTCGTGATGGTTTTAGCCTTTTTAGGCCTTTTCGGTTATTTTTAATCAACATGTTTTATACTACTCTTTCACTATTGAAAATACAACCACCTGACTGAATTATTCATATTTTAGACATTCAATTGCAACAAATCGATGCATCAAAAAAATGAGAAGAGCTTACCGCTTCTCATTTTTTTGATGCTCTTAAATTAATAGGCAGCCTAACGTTAAAATTAGTCCAGCCATTTTCCACCGATGCAGTGATTTTTCCCCCATGCAGTTCTACGATACTCTGGGCAATGGCCAGCCCAAGTCCTGTGCCGGCTGTGTCCTGTGAACGTGACGCTTCAGCCCGATAAAAGCGTTCAAAGAGCTGTTCAATTGCCTCTTCCGGCAAGGTTTCACCATTGTTACTGACGGAAACTACCACACAATCCTCTTGTTTTTCTGCCTTGATTTTTATCAAGGTGCCGCCTTTGCCGTATTTTAAAGCATTGGACAACAGATTATGAAAGACCCGCACAATCTTTTCCGTATCCCCGTTCATCATCAGAGGGACAGAAGGAATCTGCGTCTGAATCTCCCGGCCTTTCTTCCGCGCCTCCAGTTCAAGATCTATCGCCATCTGCTCAATCAGCTGTCCCATGTCAAATGTGATACAGTCTAGAGGCGTCGTGGTCTGCCTGACCGTCGTGTATTCAAACAAATCATCAACCAGTGCCTTCATCTGTTTAGCCTTTTTATAAGCCGTGTGAACATAGTCTGCCGCTTCATTGGTTGAGGAAAACCGCCTTTCTTCAATTAAGCCGAGGTAGCCGATAATTGAAGTCAACGGGGTACGTATATCGTGACTAACATTGGTGATCAGTTCATCTTTACTTTGCTCAATCCGTCTTTCTTCTTCCATCGCCTCAACTGTGGAATCCACCAGGACATGTATACTGTCCACGACTTTTCCTATGTCCCCGCTGTAGTTCCCCCTGATTCGGTGCGTGTAGTTACCCTGCGCAATGTAGTGCAGTTCTTTAATAATATGCTGTAGCTCATACTGATGGTAGCGTCTTTTCAGGCGCCAGTAAATAGCCACTCCAGCTACTATCAAAAGAAAGATGAAGACTAGCGGGGTCAGCCCCCATAATTCCTGCGTGCGAATATCTTCAATTACATTTCCGAAAAACCAGAATTCACCGAACACCTCAGGAAAAGTCGTAACCACCCAACGGAAGATTTCGTATACGGCAAAATAGCACAGGAAAATGATGCCTGCAGTAATGACTGCCTCAATTGCCAGACGCATGCGTTCTCTAAATGTCAGTTGCACCTTGATTCCTCACTTCCATCAACTTTCAATTTTATAGCCGACACCCCAGACTGTCTTTACGACATTCTCGCCACCGGTAGCTTTTTCAATCTTATCTCTTAAGTGACTCACATGGACCATAACGGTTTTGGCCGGGACGAGGCTTTCCTGTTTCCACACTTTTTCAAAAATATCATCTGCACTGAAGACTCTGTTCGGATTGGTTGCCAGCAAATACAGTATGCCAAATTCAAGAGCGGTCAGCTGTATCTCTTTCCCGTCAATCGTCTTGACCTGATGTTCATCCTTACGAATAATCAGCGGCCCAATTTCCAGTTCACCTGATTCAGCCTCCTTGACACCATACCCGCTTCTTCTCATCAGCGACTTGACTCTGGCAAGCACTTCAAGGGGATTGAATGGCTTGACGACATAGTCATCTGCCCCCCGTGTCAGTCCGCGTATCTTATCGACATCCGCAGTCTTCGCACTCAGCATCAGAATTGGAAGGGACGAGTCTTTTCTAATTTCGTTGACCACTTCCAATCCGCTTTTTTTAGGCATCATCACATCGAGAATCAGACAGTCGATGTCCAGGTGTTTTACCTTGTTCAATACTTCCTGGCCATCGTAGGCTTTTTCCACTTCAAAACCTTCATTTTTAATGTATATTTCAAGTAAATCACAAATTTCCTTGTCGTCGTCTGCTACCAGTATCCGCATAATCTCCCACCTTCTTCTTTAGTCTTCTTTATTTTATCATGTTTAAAGATAGATGCAGCTTAAGAATTGGTTAAGTGTCCCTTCAAAATACATTTAAATAGACTTATCACTTTGACAAACTTCACTCTTTTGCCTGTTTTGTTTAGTTCGCAAAACTAAACTACACGTTTTACTGCTTAGCAGAGACTACTGTACAGTTCAGCTGCTGCTTGATAGCTGAAACTATACCCAGTGGACAGTTCAGAAGATTCTTTTCACTCAAACTACATCTTTTTTCCAAATTCTTTAGTTTAATATTCCAACCACCCAAAAATCACTTCTATAAAGAAAAAAAGCAGAGAACTCTCTGCTTTTTCCTATCAGCCATTCAAGAGGCCGTCCATTGTTTTGGAAACAAGCTCAGGCGCTACTTCAAAGCTGTACTGCTTGTGAAGCCGTTCAGTGAATTTATGCGAGTCTTTCCCGAACGGACCAATGTCACACACTGGCAGCCCGAGGCTCTGCATGTCTTCCAGAGGGAGCTTGTATTTGGTTCCGAATCCCGGCATATTATCCACCAGTGCCCCGACTTCGTCATGCTTGTCCGGTGCCGACGCATAGCTCAGGTCAGATATATACGGAAAGAACTTTTTATATACCAGCGAGTAGTCCGATTCAGTCGAGTCGACGGCTTGAGAAACGGCATTAAGGAGACGCTTCTCTTTCGTCGTCTCTCCTTTAACGTAAATATGCGGATAGTAAGGCGGTGTAAAGTAGACGACAATGACGGGTTCCTGGTTCTTCCACATCGTCTGCAGCAGTTCCACTTCTTTTAACGCATATTCTCTTTCGTCAATCGAATCATCCAGCAGCCATTTCTGCTTGGCCCGGTTCAGCTTCTTCAGCACCCCGTTCCCCTGTTCATCAATGACTCGTTCTTTTAACTCGTGATAAGTCAGTACTTTCGCTTCATAGGGATATGGTTCATACTGACGCCCTGTTAAGGTACAGTAATTGCGGTAATGCCCATTCAGCTGATTTAACACGGCTTCAAATGCTTCCGTTCCGGTCTGCTTCATTTTTTCCATAACCACATCAGGCGTCTGTGTGTGAGTGGCATAATTATAAAAGACATGAGCAGATTTGGCCGTTTGAACAGAATACTCCGGCTTCAAGTCCCGCTGCTTCAGACTCATTGGCGGAAGAGTACTTTCCCCTTCAACCGTATCGCAGAAATCGGTATTCAAATTAATTCGACTGGTCAGTTCTGCTGCCAGCTGATTAGGATCAAGCCCCTTGAAGGCCTCCCCGACATGCGTTTCTTTCCCTACGATATAAAAGGAAGGCATTAGTTTTCCTACCGTACCGATGTAAACATACTTTTTCTCATCGCCTGGGTATTCGGACGTCATGTAATCTGTGTTGATAAGGGCGGTTAAATCCAAATTCTTTTCGTCTCTCAAGCGGGTGATTTCTGGCACACATGAGCGCATACCGGCTGAGTTAGCTTCTTCATCACAGACAGCCGCAAAGAGAATGTTCCCGCTGAAATCATCCAACTGACTTTCTATCTCCTCCATCAGTGTCATGATAATGGCATCGCCCGTTTTCATATCAAACAAACCGCGACCAAAGAGGTACTCCCCCGATTCCAGATCCTCTCGAGCCTCTTTAGGCAGCAAATGTTTTCTTTCTTTTAATTTTTCAGTCAATTCGTAAGGTAAATGAGCGTAATGCTTCAAATCACCGTAATCTGATATTCCAACGGTATCGGTGTGCCCGATTAAGACAACAGTTTTGTTGTTAGTTGGATCTTTTTTCCCACGAAGCAAGGCGATGACACTTTTTCGGTCCCATTTATCATTGGGTACCGGTACAAAAAATAAATCGTCCGGATTTTCCTCAAAGTAAGTCATCTGCTGGAAAAAATGATGAACTTTCTCTGTAGCCAGCTGCTCTTCGACGGTTTCGGTCACACTTCTCTGTCTAGTTAAATCGACAGCCAGCTCTTCTATGCGTTCTGCACGTTTAGATTTGTTTGTACTGCTTATTTCTTCACTCATTTATCCGGTTACCTCTTCCATTATATGATACACATAGTGTTCGTCTTTGTATTTTCGGCTAGCCAGGACTGTCGCCTGTTCTTTCTCAGAAAGCTGACCAGAGTGAATCAGTTGCCTTTCGCCCTGAAGCCCCACCTCATAAACGGTCAATTGACCGGACTCGATTTCGAGAATATATTCACTCGCTTTTTCAGTGAAATCCTGCTTGGCTTTTCTTTTTACAGATAGTATCGTTCTGGCCATACCTTTCCAGCTCAACCTTTGGAGCCGGTATGCCGAAAACGTTAATTGCTCACTCATTTAAGCTGCTCACTTTCCTGAACAAATTGTTTAGCGGTTCATCGTTGCGCTACTCGCGCTTGCCTTTTAGATTTTCGTCATACCGAGGGCAACTGCCACGAACATCTGCACACCTGTGCTGAATGCCTCTTCGTCCATTCCAAATTTCGGATGGTGATGGGGGTATTCCATATCTTTTTCAGCATTACCTACACCTATAAAAGCATACGTACTTGGGACAAGCTCTGAGAAGGCTGAAAAGTCTTCCCCGCCCATAGCCAATGGAAATTCAAAGACAGCATCCTGAAAATGCTTCGTTGCAATCGCTCGGACCTGATTAGTCTTCTCGTCATCGTTGAGAACTGAACTGTACCCTTTTGTATAGGTATACTCGTAAGCAGCTCCGTAGACATCACAGACGTTTTTGATAACTTTCTCAATTTTGTCTTCAGCCATTAATCGTGTGTCCGGATCTATCGACCGGACACTTCCGGCCAACTCTGCTGTATCCGGAATAATATTTTTAGCTGAACCGGCATGGAAATTTGTTGTAGAAATAACCAGCGAATCAAGCGGTGAGGTTACCCGTGACACGAGCGTCTGCAGCTGACTGATGATCTGTGCCCCAATCATGACTGGGTCAATAGAGTTTTCCGGTTGTGAAGCATGCCCACCTCTTCCTTTGATAATGACATCAAAGGTATCAGAATTAGCAGTAACTGGGCCGTTCAGGATCCCGATTTTCCCCGTCGGAATAGGTGTAAACAGATGCTGGCCGTATATGAAATCGAGATCATCAAACAGACCCGTTTCCACCATCTCGACAGCACCACCCGGAGGGGTTTCTTCTGCATGCTGGAAAATAAGGTAGATTTCTCCGTGCAACTCTTCTTTTTCTCCAGCCAGCACTTTGGCTGCACCCAGTAGAATAGACGCATGCCCATCGTGCCCACAGGCATGCATGACTCCATCGTTTTCGGACACAAAATCAATGTCGCTTCGTTCTTCATTTATTGGCAAGGCATCAATATCTGCACGCAAACCGATTTTCTTACCCGGTTTGCCTCCTTTGATAATGCCCAGTACACTTGTTTCAGTCGGACGCTGAATCTCAATCTGTCCAATTTCTTTCAACTGGTCTTCAATATAGGCACTCGTCCAATATTCTTCAAAAGACAATTCCGGATTCTTATGCATGGTCCGTCTCCAGTTCAGCACATCAGACATAACGTTATGAATTTTTTCTTCCATTACTGTTTTCATTACAGTCATCCTTTTCTCTATGTTAGTACATAATTACACTAAATTTTAAGTCGGGAATATTTATAGCTTGTATACAGTTAAGATTGATTTACTGGGTAAGCATAAAAGACGAAGCGGTCAGGAGCGCTTCCTAGGTAACTGAACGGGTAGCAGGTCGACACAACCAGCACTTCCTCACCCATTTCACGAACAACAGACGTATCATCTGCCGATACAATTTCGGTGTGCCTGATTTCATAGGTGTACTCTCCATAAGGCATTTCCACTATGAATTCATCGCCAATTTCAAGTTCAGCAAAGTTACGGAATACCGTGTCCCGGTGACCGGATAAAATAATCTGTTCTCCCTGCCCCGGAAAAACGGTGCTGGACATGTGCCCGACCCCCATATCCAGCGCGTCCGGGTCAGTCCCTTCCACTATCCCTATGCTTCGGTCAATTTTCGGAACATGAAGAATGCCGATCGCTTCATGCATGATCGGACTGAAGTTATCGATTATCTGCTGGTTGTTTTCTTCTGTTTCAGTTTCCGTATCTGTTCTCATTGTCTGAATTGCCTGTTCCGCCTCAGCGATGGTGACGCTTTGTGTCTGATTCTGCTGATAAAGTGTGTAACCGAACCAGAACAGCACGGCCACTCCAAATGCAATCAGGCCATTCGCTAGCCATTTCATTTACACTCCCCCTGACATATGTATAAACAGGGAAAAGCGAAGAGTCAAAATCTCTTCGCTTCCCTTTTAAATTATTATAAGTTTACCTTATTTTTCCTTGTGAAGAAAGTGCCGCCCTCTCTCTGATGCTTTAATCTTGACTTTTTAAATACTAATTAAGCTCTATTCACCTGCTTAATTAATCCATCATAGTTTAATTTCTTCCACGTCCTCTTCCAGGATGATTTTCATGCACCGGGTGTTCTCTGTCTTGTCTTCCAGGGTGCTCTGGATGTACAGGATGTGATCTATCCGGTCTGCCTGGTGTTTCTGGTTTCCCTGGCACTTCAGGTTTTCCAGGTACATCAGGTTCTTCCTCTTCATCATTAACATTCATAACAAGCGTCACGTTTCCGAATACAGAAGGATCCTGCCAGCCTTGTCCAGTCGTATCATTCCAAGCTGCCACACCATGACGTTCTCCGTTTCTTGCATCATTGATCTGAACATCAAAGCCTAGTGTATGACCTGTTTCTGGTGTAACATCTTTCCAAGGAATAGCCATTTCAACTACATAGCCTGAGTTGGTCAAGCGCGTAGCTGAGTTAAAACCTTCGCTGTAACGAGAAGGGTTGAAGGTTGCGTCGTTTTCAAAGTTAACACGGTACTGGCCTACACCTTCGACGTAACTGGTCGTTTCTTCTCCCGTTTCATTGACAAAAGCTTCTACTGAATCCTGCTCGTGAGCAGCTTCTGCTGACTTGTCCAGATTTCCATCAGTTACCTGGAACAGGACATAAAGATTTTGTTCATCCCATAGTACTCTTGCCGTTCCACTCGCGCCTATCTCATGTGCCTGCTGCATGCGATTCATGTTGAGTACTGGCGCCTCAGCCCAAACCTCATCAATCTCGGCATCAATTTCCGGTGTGCCATAAACAGCATACCCTTCATTTGCTGTTGCATCTTGAAGCGGATTTTCTTCCAGGAAGCCGTCCGGGTCAATGACTGCATAATACGCAGGTTTTGCTCTCAGGCTGCCGTCAAACAGTACTGGGTAACGCTCTGAACGCCAGCTGCTTGCATCGTCCAAGCCCCAGAAAGTTACTCTATCAATGGAATCTGAGTGCTCGCGGAAAATCTGGAACAGTCTTGCGTATACTTGTGCTTGTCTCATCAGTTCTGAATCCAGGTTTTCAGCTGATACGCCTTCATTTAAAGTAACATCCAGTTCTGTAATACCAATTTCAATATCAAGCTGTTCAAAGCGTTCAATGGACTGCTTAACATTTTCAGGGTTGATGTTGATATTGTAATGACCCTGCATACCCAAGCCGGAAATCAGCTTGCGGTCGTCATCAGGATTTTCAGCGGCATACTGTTCATTTATTTCTTTTACCATATAGTACATTGTTCGAGCCTTGCCCTGGACATGATCATTGTAGTCATTATAGTAGAGAACCATGTCGTGCCAGCCGTTTTCATCCGCTACTTGACGGGCATAAGAGAAGGCTTCATAAATATAGTCATCTCCAATAGCACGAAGCCAGCCTGTATTACGCAGGTTGTGTCTCCACTCTTCCGGATTTTCCCATCCGCCGGCCAGTGCTTCATTCACAACGTCCCAGCTTCTAATTTCTCCAAAGTTTTCCATAACGGTTCTAATGTGTGTGCGCATATTTTCAAGCGCTTCTTCTCTGGACAGGGATTCTCCATTTTCAGTATGGTGCCAGTCCGGTGACTGTGAGTGCCAGACTAGAACATGACCATGCAAATCAAGATTTTCTTCGTTCACTCGTTCAATCAGTGAGTTGACGCCAGTGAAATCAAACTCACGGCCGTCATAAACTGCATCAGGTTTCATAGCATTTTCAGCTGTGACCAAATCGTGATGATGTGTGAGCAAATCGACACGTGGGCTTTCCACATCCGGCGAAGATACAATATTTCCTATCGTAAAGTGATCAGCATAAACATCTTTTAGAGGAGTCAAGTCCAGCTCCACATCAATTGGATCAGACTCCACCAGCTCGAAGTTTACATCATCAACATAAAAGTCCAGATTTGTATTGCTGGATTCCACATAAATAGATACGAAACCATCAGCTAAAGTAGTATAGCGACGTTCGCCTCTGATTTCCACCCAGCCATCATCAGCATTTAATGTCGCACTGGCAATATTGCCGTAAGTTGGAGAGGCATCCCCAATCTGAGTGGACAAAGTGATGGTTTGAGACGAGCTCTCATCAACTTTCACCCATGCAGATACTTCATAGGTTTCTCCCGGACTGATAAAAGGCGTGACTTCCAGCTCCGGTCCGTGCCAGTTGTCCTGACGGTTAGAAACGTGCAGACTGTACTGTCCATCTTCAGTATGATTCGCTTCATCTGTTATGACCAAGCTTTCGGTACCACTTCGTCCTGCAAAGCCACCGAACTCCTGATCTTCAAAATCAATTAGAGAAAAATCTTCAGCATCATAGTCCTCAGGAGGATCTACTTGATTGTCAGCAGTAATCAGCACATCCGTGATGGCAAATCCCATCCCAGCTCCAGCAGAATTGGTTTTTATACGGAATGCCCGATCATTAGTTAAATCTGCTGAATAAGACGCTTCAAGTTCGAATACTCCGTGAGAAGCATCGGGATTCGTCAACCACGTATACCCATCTACGGTTTCGATATTGATAGAGGCACCCTCTGGAATTTCTTCGTCTGAATCTATATAGCCTGTTACATATATTGAGTAATCAGTCCCATCTTCGATACCTAGTTGATTAAAAAGAAGATCTATTCCATCGTAATCATTCGTTCTGTCAGTGACCCATACGCCACTTTCATTTTCTCCAGCAATTTCAAAGTCAGTGAACCATTCCAGAACGGCGTCACCACTTTGAATTAATGCGGCATCATTAGCCGGGTCCTGTGAAAAATCATTATGGTATACAACTGTTCTATCCGAATCTGCTGTGGAACCTCCTGATTCCTGAGCCGTTATTGTAGAAGCCGAGGCTACAACAGGAGCGACAAGCAAGGCACTAAGCAGCCCATTTGCAACTTTTAACTTTTTACGATTATCCATTCGTTTCCTCCTTAGTCTTTTAACGCTTCACAACTGAATGCTCATTATGTAATGAGACAGTGAGACTAGACGACAAAAAACAGTGTTCCTCCTTTCTCAACACATCCAAAAAACTATAAACACTATCTGCATTAATCTTACTTTTATAGAAAAGCGTTTACAATAGTTAATTTGTTTATAAAACAAATTAACATGAAAGTACTACCTATTCTGTCACACTTGTAATGTTTACGTAACATAAGAGCTTTTTTTTGCCAGTTCGTTTAAAAAAGCCACGGCATCAGGCCGTGGCTTTCTCAATCCATTGTTCAATTGTCTGAATCGTCTGGGCTCCTGAAAGCCGTGATTGGTACATGCCGTTATGAAAAAGAAGCACTGCAGGAGTGCTCTGAATACCAAAAGCCGTTGACCAGTCAGGGTAATCCATCGCCTTCACTTCCGCTAGCGCCAGTCTTGAGGTATCCTTTTCTTCTATAGTATTCAATGTCCGTTTCATTATCTTACAGGGCCCACAGAAGTCACTCGTAAAATGCACGAGCACTATTTGTCTACTATTCATTATTTCCGAAAAATTCTCTTCTGTCAATTCTACCTTCATCGCTTCGCTCACTTCACTGGTTAGTCAGTTTCTTCATTATGCTTTACTGTCATGCCTGATCCGATGTATGTTTCTTTCTTACTGTCGGGGTTTCTTTTCAGCGTAAAATGATCGGGCACTTTATCTACGCCGCCTTCGGCAAATGGGTTGCAGCGTATAATCCGCGAGGCACCCATCAATAATCCTTTTGCTGCGCCATGCTTTTCCAGGGCCTGAACAGTATAGTGAGAACAGGTTGGATAATAGCGGCAGCTGGGCGGAAACAAGGGGGATATGATTTTCTGATATGCTTTGACGACGGCCAGCAGTATTTTTTTCATCTCGGGAATCTCCTTTACTCTCACTTCTTTGATAGTATAGCAAACATACTTACTTTTTAAAAGTGTGTAGACAACAAAATCCCCCGACTTCAAGTCGAGGGATTGAATCCTTTTATTCGGCGATTAAAATATCATCTACTGTCCGCGTGACATAACGGGCACCTTTAATTGCTGAAAACTGGCGGTCACCATTTACTCTAAACATATCCTGGGCCACGATTGTCTCCATCGCTGTCTGAACGGTTTCAGCATCCAGATTCAGTTTAGGCTGGTCAATGGAAATTACTTTGTTCTTTCCTTCTTCTGTTGCAAAGCGCAATTCAAGTTTCATGCTCATAGTTTGTTTTCTCCTTTTCAGTTAGATTAGATTGAGTAACGGTATTCTTCTATTAACAGGGCGTGTGAAACAGGTAATTCAGATACTGTATCCAATGCCTGGGTGAATGCGGTCACCTGTCCGTCCGATACAAGATGATTCGCTCCAGCAAAACTGCGACGAATGAACTTTTCATTTGCTGCATCGTCCAAGAAAACATCCACTTTACTTCCTGACCATTCTTTTTCCATTATTATTTCCTCCTTTAATCTGTTTGTAAGGTGATCACTGCTTACACCCTTAATAACGAACCACAGATTAAAAGTGTTACCCTAATCAGGAAATAATTAAAAAAAACTCCAAAAAGTCTGACCCTTTTGAAGTTTCGTACCTTTTCATTTTACAGAAATCTCAGTAAAGCTAATCAATGACAAGCATGTCCTGTTCATCAAACTGCCAGCTGTCAGCGTAAGCTACTTCCCAGTAATAGCCGTCCAGGTCCTGAAAGTAACCGCTATAGCCACCCCATTCGACCATCTGTGGTTCTTTGACTACTTTACCGCCTGCCTCGACAACTTGCTGCATCAGGTCGTCAACTGCTTCTTTACTTTTCATGTTGCAGGCCAGCGTAATACCCGAAAACCCACTCGTGTGTATTTCAGGCGGCTGTGTTTCGCTGATGTCTCTGGCGAGTTCTTCTATCGGAAATAGCTCAATCTTGCTCCCCTGGTTATTGAAAAAGACTATCGGAGGATTGGTTCCCCTCTCTGGCGTCTGAAAGCCAAGTGCTTTATAGAAAACAAGGGCTTTCTCCATATTTTTGACTCCTAGACAAACCAAGTTTAACCTGTTCATGCCTTCTCCCCTTTTCTGATTGTCTTATTAATCTCCTCATAACAGCTGCACGTCGTTTCATGGTCATTAACTAAGCCTGCTGACTGCATATAAGCATAGCAGATAGTCGGGCCGACAAACTTGAAGCCGTCTTTTTTCATCTGCTTGCTCATCTGACGGCTGATTTCCGTCTCACTTGGTACTTCTTCATGATGCTCCCAGGTGTTGATGATTGAATCGCCTTCGACAAACTGCCAGATATAAGAAGAAAAACTCCCTTCTCTTTCTTTTACTTCTAAATAGGCTTTAGCATTACTTATAATACTCTTGATTTTCAGCCGATTTCTGATGATGCCCTCATTAGTCATCAATTCTTCAATTTTATCAGCAGAATAGCCCGCAATAATTTCCGGATCAATGAAA
The DNA here is from genome assembly GCF_054784355.1 of Alkalibacterium psychrotolerans. Classification (NCBI taxonomy): domain Bacteria; kingdom Bacillati; phylum Bacillota; class Bacilli; order Lactobacillales; family Carnobacteriaceae; genus Alkalibacterium; species Alkalibacterium psychrotolerans. Next base: position 19,308 of record NZ_BAAGPH010000014.1, read on the forward strand.
TCAAAAGCCTGCCTGAAATTTTCTCTTTTTTTCAGAATCGTCAGCCAGCTTAGTCCCGCCTGCTGCCCTTCCAGACAGAGCAGTTCAAACAGTTTTCGATCATCTTTAAGCGGACGCCCCCACTCCTTGTCATGGTAATCAATATAGATTGGGTCAGTCGTGACCCACTCGCATCGTTTAGTCATTTGGTTCCCCCACTTCCTACTTCTTATTTTACCTTTTGACCAATAAAAAACCACCCAGACACGTTTGATAACCAGGTAATGGAACCTTAATTCTCAAAACTATAGGTGTCATTAGGCTGTTTTTTCATTTCATAATAGGAAAATGCAGCAATAAAAGCCAGATAAATAATCAGCGTCAGCACATAGGCAACAAAGGTATACAACCTGAAGCCCGTACCAATCATGATGACTTCTACACTCATAGTGAGTACCATCGGAATGGTAATTTTAGCCGTATCTGCCTTGAACTCCTGTTTAATTTCTTCCCATGTTCTCTCATCTGTATCTTCTTTTTGTGTCCCGAATAAATAATCAGAAGCTGCCTCACCAATTTCCCAGGCTCCATAAGCCAGCAAAATATAAGCAAATAGTCCGTCATCATTGATATGCAGAAAGAGAGAAATGACACCCGCCAGAAATAATGCTACTCCTGTATAGGCTGTTTTTTTAGTCTCTCTTGTCATAGTACCCTTCTCCTTTAACTTTTTGTTTCCATTCTCTATACTAAGGTATAGAGTAACTCTATAGTCAAGGAGGAAATGGTTATGTCTGAAAAAGATGTCCTTTTATCAACTGGACAGTTCGCTGATTTAGTTGGGGTGTCAAAACACACACTGTTTTTTTACGACGAGAAAGATATTTTCAAGCCTGCAAAAGTGAAGCCGAATGGTTACCGCTATTACGCCATTCACCAAGTGGAAACTTTCTCAGTTATCACTGCACTAAAAGACACCGGCATGACACTGGAAGACATTCATGATTATCTCGCACGTCGCTCCCCGAAAGGCTTCTCTGAGTTACTGGAAGAAGAATCCAGTAAGCTGTTAGCTAAAATACAGCGATTAACTGATCTGCAGCGAGCAATGGAAGAGAAAAAGACGCTCACTTTAAAAGCACTCGAGCAGCCTTTGAATAAGACTTCTACAGAAACCTATCCAAAGCGCTACTTTCATCGGACAGAGATTGCTGATGTAATGGACTCCAGAATTTATTATCACGCTTACCAAAAACACTACACAGCTTTAAAAGAGCAATTCGGTTACTTGTCCTGGCTTGAAGGACTACTGGTGCCGACTGAAGATATCCGTTCAGACGCAAAGAGCTACCGGGGCTATATCTATACCGAAGTGATGCACGAAGAACACAGTAATATTCAGCTCGAAGGCGGCAAGTACCTTACCCTTTACACCCAGGGAGATGACCAAGACGTTTACACTAGTCTGCTCTCCCTGCTTGAGTATGCCAAAGGGAACGGGTATACCGTGGGCGACTACTTTTTCGAAGATCTAGTTTTAGATGAATTATCTATTAAAGAACATGACCATTATGTATATAAATTGTCTCTACAGGTTGTCTAAAGCGTCTCTTTTGTTAAAAATGCGATGTGGAGAGCGGAGAGGTCGACTCAGCTACTTTTACCATGCTGAGTTGACCCGCCTGACCTTTAGTGGGTCGACTCGGCTACTTCTATTACGCTGAGTTGACTAGCCTGACTCACAGTGGGTCGACTCGGCTACTTCTATTACGCTGAGTTGACTAGCCTGACTCACAGTGGGTCGACTCAGCTACTTTTACCATGCTGAGTTGACTAGCCTGCTTCATAGCGGGTCCTCTCGGTTACTTCTATCACGCCGAGTTGGCTAGCCTGGCTCACAGTGGGTCGACTCACCTAACCTCTCCCTCTCAGATGACCCGCTTGGCCTTTAGTAAGCCGTAAAACACCAAAGCACTCCTTAAAATAGAAAAAACCTGTTTCTTCCAAAAAGTCTATTAGTGGAAGAAACAGGTTTTATTCGAATTATTCTGGTGCAGCCTGAGTGCTCATGAAACGTTCCAGGAACTCTTTCAGACGCGGTGATTTCGGATGGAACAGTATTTCAGATGGCGGGCCATCTTCTACTATTTTACCTCCATCGAAAAAGGCTATGCGGTCAGCCACTTCTCTCGCGAAATCCATCTCATGCGTAATCAGCAGCATGGAGGTGTCGCCTTCGTCGGCAATCCCTTTAATAACATCCAGCACCTCTCCGACCAGTTCCGGATCTAAAGCGGACGTGGGCTCGTCAAAAATCAGTACTTTCGGCTGCATGACAAGGGCGCGGGCGATGGCCACACGCTGCTTCTGTCCACCAGAGAGTTGAGAAGGATAGGTATCTGCTTTATCGAGCAGTCCAACTTTGTCCAGCATTTCCTTACCTGCTTTAGTTGCTTCTTTCTTGTCAATCCCTTTCACGGTTACCGGAGCTTCAATAATATTCTCCAGCACTGTCATGTGTGGGAATAAGTGGAAGTGCTGAAACACCATGCCAATATTGGAACGTACTTTTCTCAAGTGCTCCGTGCTGGCGGGTTTCAATTCACCATTCTCACCTTCTTCGTGCCAAAGGTAGTCCCCTTCGACTTCAATGGTTCCGTCGGTAATTTCCTCAAGCGTCATCAGCAGACGGGCAAAGGTTGTCTTACCTGATCCGGAAGGACCTACTAAAGCTACCTTTTCTCCTGGCTTAATTTCAAAATCAATTTCATCAAGAACCTGCAGGTCGTCAAAATACTTTGTTACTTTGTTATACCGTACTATTGGTTCAGTCATCTTTGTTCTCCTCTCTATTCATAACGTGCAGCCATTCTATTTTCAAGTTGTCTTAGAGCAATGGACGCCGGATAACTCAAGATAAGGAACAGAACACCGACAATAGTCAATGGTTCTGTGTATCTGAATGTCCCTGCTCCAATATTCTGGGCCGTCTGCAAAATTTCAACTAAGGTAATCGCTGAAAGCAGTGGCGTTTCTTTAAACATCGTAATAAAGTAATTTCCGATTACCGGCAGTACAGGCGGAATAGCCTGTGGCAGAATGATTCGGGTCCATGTTTTCTTCTTAGTGAAGTTTAGTGCCGTTGCCACTTCCCACTGGCCGGGTCCAACCGATTCTATCCCACTTCGGTACACTTCGGATAAATATGTGCTGTAGTGCAGACCCAGACCGATGACACCCGCAGTAAAGGGTTCAAGTGATAAACCGAATGTCGGAAAGACGTAGAAAATAAAGTAGAGCTGAACCAACAGTGGTGTGTTACGGATAAACTTTACAACGCCGTCAGCTGAATAGGAAATCCATTTATTTTTTGAACGAATCAATAGTGTCCAGACCAAGCCAACCACGAGAGCCAGTAAAAAGCCGACTAACGTAGCTGCTATGGTAATCCACAGGGCCGAAGCAATATCCGGCAGCACTTCCAGGGCATAATTCCAATCCCACATAATTTCTACATCCTCCCTTCTGTCATTTTACGTTCCAATACTTTCATGCCTTTTGTCATTGGCCATGCAATAACAAAGTAAATGATAAGTAAGGCTGTAAAGATTTGTGTCGTCTGAAGCGTGGTCGCATTCAGTACGTTCGCTTGATAAGTCAGATCTGTTAATGTAATCAAGGCAACTAAAGATGTACTTTTAAACAACTCAATAAGCTGGTTACCCAAATTCGGAAGCATAAGAATAAATGCCTGAGGCAGGATTATTCGTTTCATCCGCTGATAGCGAGTGAAATTAAGTGCGATACTGGCCTCTATTTGACCTTCGTCTACTGATTGAATCCCACTTCGTACAACTTCAGAGGTATAAGCTCCAAAGTTCAGACCGATGGCTAAAACCGCTGCGGTCATTGCCGACATGGTGATGCCGAACATTGGCAGAACAAAGTAAATCCAGAACAACTGTACAAGCAATGATGTTCCTCGAAATACTTCAACATAAATAGCGACGATAAAACGTATCACTTTATTTTTTGACAGCCTCATTAATCCGCCAATAAAACCGAGAACGAGTGCTAATATGGCCGCAAGAACCGTGGTCAGTAAGGTAATAACTAGGCCCTGGCCGAGCATGGAGGCGATTAGTTCCCAAAAACTCATCTGGTGCCACTTCCTTTCCTATATATAGTCCATTTAAATTGCATCTTCAACCGTTGCGTCTCCCGGCAAATCTTCCTCTGTAAAACCAAATTCCTCGATTATTTCAAGCAGTTCCCCGGATTCTTTAAGGTTTTCCAGTTCTTCGTTAAATGCAGCAATGAAATCATCATCGGTATCTCTGAATACCGTTGCACCGTAGTTAATGACTTCCTCGCCATCGATAACCGGCTGAGAAAAATCATCGACTCGCTCGATTGAGTCATCCGCTGCTGTGTCTAAAATAGACTGCAGAGATGGTCCGGTTGCTGTAATGACATCTGCACGACCAGCCTGAAGAGCAGCCAGCGCTGAAGGCATGTCCGGCACAGTGACGATTCGTCCTTCAGGGACCCCGACGTCAAGCAGAAAATCATACTCGACTGTTCCGGAAGGGACTGCTACTATAGCCTCATCATTGTCTGCAATATCTTCATAGGAATGAAGATGCAGCGGATTTCCCGCTTCAACAGCTATTGCCTGTCCGATTGTGTACTCGGGATTGGCAAACTGAATGTGGTCAGCAGAAGCTCTTCCTGGGGTAATAAACATACCGGCTGTAACCATATCAAACCGCTCTGCCTGCAGACCAGGAATCAACGAGGCAAATTCCGTCAGGACGCCATTCATTTCTGTGACGCCAAGGTTTTCCATTATACGTCTGGCAATCTCAACGGATGATCCAGTCAGTTCACCTTCGGCAGTCTGGTAAGCGTATGGCTGCTCATTGGCAAAGCCGACGGTCACTTCCCCTTCTCTCTGAACCCGTTCCAGAGTTGTCTCTTCCTGATCTCCTCCAAACAGCTGGCAGCCGCTCAAAATAACTAGTATAGGGAGAAAGAGTGCAGTCAGAATTCCCTTTTTCATATTTTTCTTCATTAATAATGTCCTCCTATTCTTATTACTGATTGAATTCGTCGTTTCGTTCCCTCATGCTGATCACTTGTGAACCACTTACCTAAGTGAACCAATTTCATAACTAACTTTTTAAAAAAGGAAACACTCGTCTAATTTCAAAATGACTATTTTTTAAAAATTACACGGCTATTTCTTTTCTGTTCTTTCTCTCAGCTAACCGTTGGTTTGCAT